>DAHUYA010000183.1 GCA_027315445.1 Acidimicrobiaceae bacterium
CCGAGGATCCAGGCGAGTTCGGCGTGCTGGGGGACGTGGCTCTGCACGAACAGCGTGCAGCTGTCGGGGTGGAGCCCGGTGGCGAGCAGGTTGACCGCGGCGTCGAGCGTCCTCGCCCGGACCACGTCGGGGTCGGTCTCCACGGTCAGGGCGTGGAGGTCGACGACGCAATAGAAGGCGTCGTTGCCGTGCTGGAGCCCCACCCAGTTACGGAAAGCCCCCAGGTAGTTGCCGATGTGGAAGTCCCCGGAGGGCTGGACCCCTGAGAGCACTCTGGCCATGGCGGGACATGGTAGGCGGGGCCGCCCGGATCCCCCGCAGGTGCCCGGGGGTGCGCCACCACCGGGGTCGGGTTCGGTATGGTCGGGCCGTGGGCTACGTCGTCGCCACGCCGGTGTTCGAGGGTCCGGTGGACCTCCTGCTCCACCTGGTGACCTCGCATGAGGTGGACGTCCTCGACGTTCCCTTGGCCCCGGTCGTCGACGCCTTTCTGGCCGAGCTGGCCGGACACCGCGACGAGATGGCCCTCGACACCCTGTCCGAGTTCCTGCTGGTGGCGGCGATCCTTCTCGAGCTGAAGTCCCAGAGGCTGCTCCCCGGCCCCGACCAGGTGGACGACGAGGAGGAGCTGGTCGGCTGGGAGGAGCGGGACCTGCTGCTGGGCCGGTTGCTCGAGTGCAGGGCCTACGCGGGCGCAGCCGACGCCTTCGTGGTGCTCTCCGAGCGGGCGGCCCGCTCGGTCCCGCGCGAAGTCGGCCTCGACGACGGCTTCGTGGTGCACGCCCCCGACCTGCTGGCCGGGGTCGGCCCGGAGGTGCTGGCCCAGGCCTACCTCCGGGCCTCGGCCGAGCGCCCCGAGCCCCAGGTCGACCTGGCGCACGTCACCGTGGACACCGTCACGGTGTCGGAGACCCTGGTGGAGCTGGTCGAACGGCTCCCGCGCTGGGGCCGTGCCTCCTTCCGGGACCTGACCGCCCACCTCGCCACCCGGATGGAGGTGATCGTCCACTTCCTGGCGTTGCTCGAGCTGTGCAAGCTGGGAAAGGTCGTCCTTGGTCAGGGCGAGACCTTCGGCGACCTGCGGATCGAGTGGGTCGAGGAGGAGCGCCTGCTGGCCGCGGTCGGGGCCGGCGGGCTGGTCTCCGAGTACGACGGGTGAGGCGATGACCGACGAGGAGCTCTCCCGGGCGCTCGAGGCCGTCCTGCTGGTCGCCGTCGAGCCGGTCCCGCCGGGTCTCCTGGCTGAGCTGCTCGAGGAGCCGGCGGAGCGGGTGGACGCCGCCTGCCAGCGGCTGGCGGAAGGGTACCTGGCGGCCGGGCGCGGCTTCGTGCTGGCCAAGGTGGCCGGCGGGTACCGCTTCCAG
Source organism: Acidimicrobiaceae bacterium (assembly GCA_027315445.1). Taxonomy (GTDB): domain Bacteria; phylum Actinomycetota; class Acidimicrobiia; order Acidimicrobiales; family RAAP-2; genus DAHUYA01. The sequence goes on from DAHUYA010000183.1 coordinate 1,365, forward strand.
ACCCACCCTGACCTGGCCCCCTACGTCGAGCGCTTCGCCAACCGCGACGTCTCGCACCGGCTGTCGACGGCCGCCCTCGAGACGCTGGCCATCGTCGCCTACCGCCAACCGGTCTCCCGCGCCCAGATCTCCAACCTGCGCGGGGTCAACGTCGACGGGGTGGTCCGGCTCCTCGAGCAGCGTGGCTACATCGAGGCGGTGGGCCGGGCGGAGGGGCCCGGCCAGCCGGTCCTCTACGGCACCACCGACCTCTTCCTCGAACGGCTGGGCCTCGACCGGATCGACCAGCTGCCGCCGGTCGAGGACTTCCTCCCGGGCGCCGAGGTGGCGGCCGAGCTCGAGGAAGGGCTGCGCCCCACCGCCGGCGGGGTGGGCGACGCCGGCTGAGCCGGGGGGCGAACGGCTGCAGAAGGTCCTGGCCAGGGCCGGCTACGGCAGCCGGCGGGCCTGCGAGGAGCTGATCGAGCAGGGTCGGGTCACCGTCGACGGGGAGACGGCCCCACTCGGGCGCCGGGTCGACCCCTCGAGTGCCCGGGTCGAGGTGGACGGGGTGCCGGTGCCGGTGGACCCGGACCTGGTCCACTACCTCCTCAACAAGCCCCGGGGCGTGGTGACCACCGCCTCGGACCCCCAGGGACGGCCCACCGTGGTGTCGCTGGTCCCGGCCTCGCCCCGGGTGTTCCCGGTGGGCCGGCTCGACCGGGACACCGAGGGTCTCCTGGTGCTGACCAACGACGGCCCGCTGGCCCAGCTGCTCACCCACCCCTCGCACGGCGTGCCCAAGGAGTACCTCGTCGAGGTCGAGGGCTCCCCGACCGCCGGCGTCCTTCGCCGGCTGCGCCAGGGCGTGCTGCTCGACGACGGGCCGACCGCACCGGCCACCGTCGGGGTGGTGGGCCCGGGGGTGCTGCGGCTGGTGATCCACGAGGGTAGGAACCGCCAGGTCCGCCGGATGTTCGAGGCGATCGGCCACCCGGTGCGGCGGCTGGTGCGCACCCGCATCGGGCCGGTCAGCGACCGGGGCCTGTCGCCGGGGGAGTGGAGACCGCTCCGACCGGCCGAGGTACGGGGACTGGCTTCGGCGGCGGTCGGTGTCCCCCACCGGCCCGGCCGGACCGCCCGGTAGCATGCACGCCCGATGTCAGGATCTCCCAGCGTCCGGGCCCTGCGCGGGGCCACCACCGTCGACGAGGACACCGTCGAGCAGGTCACCGAGCGCGTCCAGGAGCTGTTGCGCGACCTGATGGCCCGCAACGGGCTGGGCGAGGACGACGTCATCAGCGCGATCTTCACCGCCACCCAGGACGTGGTCTCGATGTTCCCGGCGACCGCCGCCCGCGGCATCGGCTTCGGGGCGGTGCCGCTCCTCTGCGCCGCCGAGATCCCGGTCCCCGGGTCCAAGCCACGCTGCCTCAGGGTGATGCTGCACGTGAGCACCACCCTCGCCCGCGACCAGCTGCACCACGTGTACCTGCACGGCGCCCAGGGGCTCCGAGATGACCTCCCGGCCTGAGGAGCGGCCGCCGGCGACCCCCGACAGGTCCAGCACCACCGAGCGCCCACGCCGGGCCCAGCTGGTGGGCACCGGGCTGATCGGCGGCTCGATCGGCCTCGCACTGCGGGCGCGGGGCTGGTTCGTGACCGGCGACGACCTCGATCCGGGTCGGGCGGCCGACGCCCGGGCCATGGGGGTGGTCGACCGGGTGGGGCACGACCCCGGGGCCGAGCTCGCCTTCGTGGCCACCCCGCTGGGCGCCGCCGTGGGCGCCGTGGTGGAGCTGCTGGCCCGGGGCGGACCCGACCTGGTGGTGACCGACGTCTGCGGGGTGAAGGCGCCGGTGGTGGCGGGCGCCGGCCATCCGCGCTTCGTGGGCGGCCACCCCATGGCCGGGTCCGAACAGGCGGGGCTCGCCGGAGCCGATCCCGGGCTCTTCGAGGGGGCCACCTGGGTGCTGACCCCGACCGGGGACACCGACCTGCAGGCCTTCTCCCGCCTGCGCGACGTTGTCGCCTCCCTGGGGGCGGACGTGATGACCCTCTCGCCCGCCGACCACGACCGGCTGGTGGCCATGGTGTCGCACGTCCCCCACCTCGTGGCCGCCGCCCTGATGAACGCCGCCTCGCGGGGCGCCAAGGAGGACGCCGCGCTGCTGCGGTTGGCGGCCGGCGGTTTCCGGGACATGACCCGGGTCGCGGCCGGGCAGCCCGGCATATGGCCGGACATCTGCGCCGACAACGCCGGCGCGATCACCGCCGCGCTCGACGTGCTGCTGGGCGACCTGTCCGACATGCGGCGCCGGGTGGCCGCGGCGGACCGGACCGCGCTGTTGGGGGTGCTGCAGGAGGCCAGCGCGGCCCGTCGGGCGCTGCCCGCCCGGGCCAGCCGTCCCGACGAGCTGAGCGAGCTTCGGATGCCCGTTCCCGACCGCGAGGGGGTCCTGGCCGAGATCACCGCCGTCGCCGGCGGGCTGGGGATCAACATCTACGACATCGAGATCGCACACTCCGCCGAGGGCCCCCGAGGTGTCCTCATGCTGCTGGTCGAACGGGGCGAGGCCGACCGGCTGCGCCAGGCGGTGACCCGACGGGGCTATCGCTGCAGCGTCCAGGAGCTGCGGTGAGGGCCAGATCGCCGTGGTGAGCCTTCCCGAGGTCGTGCTCGTCCATGGCGGCGGGCCGCTGCGCGGCAGCATCCGGGCACCGGGCGACAAGTCGATCTCCCACCGGGCCCTCCTGCTGGGCGCCCTGGCCGAGGGCAGCTCCTCCATCGGGGGCCTCTCGGAAGGCGACGACGTCCGGCACACCCGCCGGGCGGTGGAGGCCATGGGGGCGGTGGTCGGCGGGGACCCAGCGGGCACGGTGAGTGTCGCGGGAGGCAGGGCCCGGCTGCACCCGCCGGCGCAGGCGATCGACTGCGGCAACTCGGGGACCGGGATGCGCCTGTTGGCCGGGCTGGTGGCCGGCCTGCCCTGGACGACCGTCCTTGCGGGCGACGAGTCGCTCTCCGCCCGTCCGATGGACCGGGTGGCGGTGCCGCTGCGCAACATGGGCGCCGGGGTCGCCGGCCGGGGCGAGCGCTGCCTCCCTCCCTTGACCGTCACCGGAGGCCGACTGCACGGCATCGACTGGTCCCCGCCGATCGCCAGCTCCCAGGTCAAGTCGGCGGTGCTGCTTGCCGGGTTGTCGGCCGCCGGCGCGACGGTGGTCCGCGAGGCCGTGGCCACCCGGGCCCACACCGAGGAGCTGCTGGCGCTGGCCGGCGCCGACGTCGAGGTCGAGGAGGCAGGCGCCGGGCGGACGATCCGGTTGCGGGCATCCGACCTGCACGCCTTCGAGCTGCAGGTGCCGGGCGACCCCTCCCAGGCCGCCTTCTGGGTGGTGGCGGCATGCCTGGTCGAAGGGAGCGAGGTGACCGTGACCGGTGTCTACGACGGGCCGGCCCGGAGCGGATTCCTCGAGGTGCTCCGCCGGATGGGTGGCCGGGTGGAGACGGCGCCGGCCGGGCGGGGCGCGGTGGACCTGCGGGCCGGCTCGTCGCGGCTGCGGGGCACCATGGTGGAGGCCGCCGAGATCCCCTCGCTCGACGAGGTGCCCGTGCTGGCGGTGGCCGCCGCCGCCGCCGAGGGCGTCACGGTGTTCCGGGACGTGGGCGAGCTGCGGGTGAAGGAGTCCGACCGGCTGGCGGCGGTTGCCGCCCTGGTGCGCTCGCTCGGGGCCCGGGCCGAGGTGGTGGGCGACGACCTCCGGGTGGACGGGGTCGGGCCGGACCGCTGCCTGGCCCACACCGGCTCGACGAGCGGCGGGGACCACCGGATGGCCATGGCGGCCGCGGTGGCCGCCCTGGCGGCCGGCCCGGGGACCAGCGAGCTGCGGGGCTTCTCGCTCGTTGCGACCAGCTACCCCGGCTTCCTCGACCACCTCCGGGCCCTGGGTGGCACGGCCAGGGCGCCGGGTGGCACGGCCAGGGCGCCGGCGGGAGGCGGCTCGGCGGCGGTGCCTCGTGGTTCGGGCCTGGCACCGGGGGCCGTGGTGGCCATCGACGGGCCGGCCGGCTCGGGCAAGTCCACGGTGTCCCGAGCCCTGGCCGAACGGCTCGGGGTGGCGCGGCTCGACACCGGCGCCATGTACCGCTCGGTGGCGTGGGCTGCCCTCGACCGGGGGGTCGACCCGGCCGACGCCGAGTCGGTGGCCGCCATCGCCGAGGCGGCCGACATCGAGGTCGGGCCCGAGCGGGTGCGGATCGACGGTGCCGACGTCACCGAGGCGATCCGCCAGCCGGCCGTGAACCGGGCGGTGTCGGTGGTCGCCGCCAACCCGTCGGTCCGCAGGGCCCTGGTGGCCCGCCAGCGGCGGTGGCGGGACGAGCACGGCGGGGGAGTGGTCGAAGGACGGGACATCGGCTCGGTGGTCTTCCCCGACGCCGTGGTGAAGGTGTTCCTCACCGCCTCCCAGGCGGAGCGGGCCCGGCGCCGTCAGGACGAGCCGGCCGACGGGGTGGCCCGGCGTGACCACCTCGACACCACCCGTGCCACCTCGCCGCTGCAGCAGGCGGGCGACGCCCGGCGGCTCGACACCACCGGCCGAAGCGTCGAGGATGTGGTGGAGGAGGTGCTCTCGTGGCTCTGAGCGGTGAGGTTCGCACCGGGGCCCCGGGCCGGGGCGTCCACTTCGAACCCGACGGGCGCCGCACCATCGGCTACCGGCTGGCCCGGCTCGTCTTCACGAGCGTGGTCGGAGTGTGGTTCCGGCCCCGGGTCACCGGCAGGGAGCACGTCCCCGGCCAGGGTCCGGTCATCCTGGCGCCGGTCCACCGGTCGTTCGCTGACTTCGGCTTCAACGCCTTCGTGACCCGCCGCAAGCTCTTCTTCATGGCCAAGGACGAGCTCTGGCGGAGCCGCTTCCTCGGTTGGCTGCTGCTGACCCTGGGGGCCTTCCCGGTGCACCGCGAGTCTGCCGACCGCGAGGCCCTCCGCCACGCCGAGGAGGTGCTGCGCCGGGGACAGGTGCTGGTGCTCTTCCCCGAGGGGACCCGCCAGGTGGGGTCCGGTGTGACCGAGCTGCTCGAGGGGGCCGCCTTCCTGTCGGCACGCACCAGCGCCCCGATCGTCCCGGTGGGGATCGGCAACTCCGACCTCGCCATGCCCAAGGGGCGCCGCATCCCCAAGCCGCTCCGCATCCGGGTGGTGGTCGGTGCCCCGCTCGAACCGCCCGAGCGCAGCGAGGGCGGGCGGGTCTCGCGCAGCCGAGTCCACGCCACGACCGAAGAGCTGCGCGGGCGGATCCAGCGCGTCTACGACGAGGCCCGGGCCGGTTGATCCCGGGTCGGGGGGCGCGGACCCGACGGAACCGCCGCCGGCCCCGGTGCGCTCAGCGCCGGCCCCCGGCGCCCCGCCGGCGCCGCCACGTGCCGAGCACCACGGCGGCGTAGCGGAAGCCGTAGAGGAAGTTGCCCCCCTTCTTGGAGGCCCCCGAGAGCCGCTCGTGCCAGACGGTGGGACGCTCGGTCACCCGCCAGCCCCGGGAGAGCGAGGTGATGAGCAGCTCCGCCGTCTGGTACTGGTCCTGCTGGAGGAACGGCAGCACGTCGGCCAGCATCGACGCCCGCAGCGCCCGGTACCCGTTCGAGGTGTCGGTCATCCTGGCCCCGGTCAGCAGGTTGACCAGGCGGGCGAAGAACACCACGCCCGCCTGGCGGTAGCGGTCGCCGCTCCGGTCCTCCCCGAGCCGGCGGGACGCCACCACGAAGTCGGCGGCGTCGGCCACCAGCGGCTCGAGCATGCGCTCCATCTCGGCCGGGTCGTTCTGGCCGTCGGCGTCGAGGGTCACCACGTACTGGGCACCGTGGCGGACGCACAGGTCGTAGCCGACCCGGAGCGCCACCCCGTGCCCCAGGTTCACCGGCAGCTCGAAGGTGATGGCGCCGGCCCCTCGGGCCACCGCCCCGGTGGCGTCGTGGCCCCCGTCGACCACCACCACCGTCGCCACCTCGAGCCCACAGGCGTGGGACGGCATCCGCTCGAGCACCGGCCCGATGTTCTGCTCCTCCTCGTAGGCGCAGACCAGCGCGGCCACCGGCGGGAGCTTCAGGTCGGGGTGACGCGCGTCGAAGTCGCGCCGCCCCAGGTCGACCACCAGGCGCTGCAGCTCGCCCAGGCGTGCGGCGTTGCGGTCCGAGACGCTCGGCACGGCTCGCGACGGGCCGCTCAGAGACTGCGGGGTCGGGCGAAGACCTCGCGTACCAGCGGCTCGAAGTGCTCGATCGATCGGGTGGGGTAGTCGGGGTCGAAGCTGGTCTGGTCCCACTCGTCGGCGAAACGCGCGGCCAGCTCGAACCAGGGTTCCTCCCGGTACCGGTCGCGGGCCTCGGGGTCGAGGCCGAGGTGCCCGTAGTAGTGCCGTCCCTGGAAGTCCTGGTGGGCCCCGATCATCGAGACCACCTCGGCCCGCACGTAGGGCCGCAGGATCTCCGCGGCGATCCGCGGGTGGTTCATCACCGACACCGCCTTGCCGACGTCGTGGCAGAGGGAGGCCACGACCACCTCGGTGTCCGCGCCGGCCTCCTGGGCCCGGGTGGCCGTCTGCAGGGAGTGGACGAGCTGGTCGACGGCGAAGCCGTCGGTGATCTCGGCCAGGGACCGGAGCATGGCCAGCACCCGTTCGGCCACCCGGGACTGGTGGGCCACGCTCTCCCCGATGATGGCCCGCCACTGCTCGGCGGTGGACTGGTCCATCCGGGTGAAGCTGGTGGCCCGGTGCTGGGCCGTGTCGGTCATGTCGCCATCCTCCCATTCACGAGGCCAGGGACTCCAGCACGTCGGCGGCCGAGGTCGACCGGTCGTCGGCCACCGGATCGTGGCCGGCGGTCGCCCGCGGCGAGGCGGCGAGCACCCCGAGGGTGGTGCCCAGGCCACGGAGCAGTTCGCGCAACTCGGGCGGCGGCGGGAAGTACTCGTCCTCGGTGGTCACCGACACCACCTCCCCCCCCCGGGCCGGTGCCAACCGGGCGACCACCTCGCGCACCAGAGCC
>DAHUYA010000196.1 GCA_027315445.1 Acidimicrobiaceae bacterium
ACGGGAGGTGGACGGTGTTCCGACATCTTGACGATCCGGCGCCGCCGGTGCCCGACGACGCACGGCTGCGGTGGGTGCTGGCCCGGGCCGCCGGCTTGCGGTCCCGCCGCCGGCGAGGGCTTGGGGCGGTCGCGCTTGCGGTGTTGACCGTCGCCGTCGCTCTCCGGCTGGTTCTCGCGCCCGGCGGGCCCGGCCCGGGCTCCGCCAGCCAGACCGCCTACCAGTTCGACCAGCGGGCCTACCCGCCCCCCGGCAGCCCGGTGCCGACCACCTCGCTGACCGACGTCGTGTTCACCGGCCCCCGGTACGGTTTCGCCCTGGCCGAGCACCGGGCCCGCCCCGTCCTGGCCGTCACCACCGACGGGGGTGCCGGATGGTCGGTGGTGGGCGGGCACCTCCCGGTCGTGGGCCTCGGCGTCCAGCCCTCGGTCCAGATGGAGTTCACCAGCCGCTACGACGGTTACCTTTGGGCCGCCCCCGCGCCGGACGCGCGGGCGTCGGGGATGTGGCGGACGGCCGACGGGGGCGTCACCTGGCAGGCCGAGCCGATCGGACCGGTGGTCTACGACGTGAGCGCCATCGGGTCCGACGTCTGGGCGCTGGTCGGGGCCTGCCCGCCGACCGGGGGTCCGTGCGCCCTCACGGTGAAGGAGTCGGCGAACGGCGGCGCCACCTGGGCACCGACGCCCCGGTCCTCGCTCCCCGGCGTCGCCCCCCTTCCGAGCCAACCGGCGTCGGTCGAGCTGGCGCGGGTGTCGCCGCTCCGGTCCTACGTGCTGTCGCTGGTCCCCGGCGGACCGGCCTCGCTGTTGTTCACCGCCGACGGGGGGGACGGCTGGTCGCCCCGGCCGGTGCCCTGTGCCGGGCCCTTCGGCCTCGGGGCCGAGCTCGCCCTCTCGTCCACCGGCGACCTCTGGATGATCTGCGGCGGGCAGGCGAGCGCCGGTGAGCAGGCCAAGGCCCTGTACCGCTCGTCCACCGGCGGGTCGTCGTGGACGCTGGCCGCCCAGACGCCGGCCTTCGGCGGCGCCCCCGGGCGGTCACCCGGCGTGGGCGCCTTCCCCCTCGCCGGCTACGTCGAGCCGTACTCCATCGGGCACAAGAACCTGGCCGTCGTGAGCGCACGGCGGGCCTGGCTGTTCCCGACCCGGGGCACGGTGCTGGTCACCGCGGACGGTGGCGCCGGTTGGGCCCCGGTGCCGGGCCTCGAACAGGCAGGCTTCGGTTCGGGCGCCCCGGGGAACGTCACCTTCATCAGCGCCAGCGAGGGGTGGGTGACCGAGCTGGGCGTCGGCCTGTGGACGACGCCCGACGGGACGACCTGGCACCACCTCGGCCCCTGACCCGCCGGGCTGCCACACTGCAGTCGTGCCGAGGCACGTCGCCCTCTTCCGGGGGATCAACGTCGGTGGTCGGAACCGGCTGGCGATGGCCGACCTCCGCCAGCTGTTCGAGTCGCTCGGCCACACCGAGGTGGTGACCCTCATCCAGAGCGGCAACGTGGTGTTCGGCGGCCGCCCCTCGGCCGGACGCATCGACGCGGCGGTGGCGGCGCGGTTCGGGATCGAGACGTTCGTGGTGCTGCGCCGAGGCGACGAGCTGGCCCGGGTGCTCGAGGCCAACCCGTTCGACGGGGCCGACCCGTCGAAGCTCCACGTCGGGTTCCTGCCGGCGGCCCCGAGCGCCCGAGCGGTGGCCGTGCTCGAGCCCGACCCCTTCCTTCCCGAGGCGTTCGCCGTTTGCGGCCGCGAGGTCTACCTCCATCTGCCCCACGGCATGGCCCGGACCAGGCTGCCGGCCTACCTCGACCGCCGGCTCGGGGCTCGGGCGACCATCCGCAACTGGAACACTGTCACCAAGCTGGCCGAGGTGGCGGCCGACTGAGCCAGCGGACCGGCCGGGTCAGGCCGTGACCCGCCGCTGGAGCACGTCGACCGCCCAGGTGCGCGAGCGGACCACGACCTGGGGGAGCAGCGGCAGGAGGGTCCGCCGGCGGGCCGCGCCGACCCAGACGCCCACTCCGTAGGCCACGTCGTCGGCGGCGTGCGCCACCGCGTAGCCGAGCGCACCCGGGCGGCTGGCGGGATCGAGGGACCACCAGTCGGCGGCCGCCGGTACGAGGAGGGTGGCCAACGCCACGGCCCGGGTGCGCCGGGGCACCAGCGCGAGCACCACCGCCGGGCCCCAGGCCCGGGCCAGGCCGCCCAGGGCTGCCACGCCAGCCCGGAGGGTCCCCGTGCCGGCGATCCGGAAGGCAAGCTCGACCGGGTCGCCCACCACCCCGCGCAGCCGACGGGCGAGGATGCCCACCGCCAACCCGTTGGCGAGACCCGCCGCCAGCGGGCGACGGGCGAGCAGCAGCAGGAGGCTGGCGGCGCTCCAGGCCGAGATGGACACCGGGGCGACCGCCGTCCCGTGGCGCTCGGCCAGCGGCCCGGCGGTGGTCCCGTAGAAGATGCGTCGTCGCGCCCACCCGCCCGGCGTCTGGCGCGCCGAGTGCCGGACGGTGGCCGCCGGCTGGTAGCGGACGTCCCACCCGGCGGCGGCCAGCCGCCACACCAGGTCCACGTCCTCCCCGCCCTGGAGCGACTCGTCGAAGCAGGGCTCGCCCAGCGCGGCACGACGGGCCACCAGGGCGGCGGTCGGCACGAAGGGCACCCGGGACCCCGGGCGCACCAGGCCGGGACGGGCGCCGCGGTCGAGGGGGGACCGGACCGCCTCGTAGCTCGACAGCCAGGCCGCGACCGGGTTGCGCATCGCGCCCGGCCCCCGCCCATCGGGCCCCGGTCGACCGGCCAGCTCGGCCCCGTCGGCGGTTACCCGCGGGGCGACTGCCGCGACCCGGGGGTCCGCCAGCTCGTCGAGCAGCGGCTCGAGCCACCCCCCCTCGGGGATGCAGTCCGAGTCGAGGAAGGCGACGAGCGGGGTGCGGACCCCGGACAGCCCGGCGTTGCGGGCGGCGGCGGGCCCCCCGTGGCGGGCCAGTCGCAGATAGGCCGCGTCGGCTGCCCGGGCGGCGGCCTCCACCGGCTCGGGGTCGAGCGAGTCGTCGTCCACCACCACCGTCGACAGCGGCGAGACGGCCGCCAGGAGCCGGGAGAGCATGTCCGGACGGTCCCGGACGGGGACGACCACCGTGACGTCGGCCGGCGAGAGCCCGCCGGCGGGTGGCCGGGGCACGAACAGCCCGGTGGTCACAAGGCGCCGGGCGAGGAGCTGCTCGGCCGGCACGTCGGCCACCCGTTCGCCGTGCACCCACCGGGCGACCAGCCCGGCCGCCCGGGGCTGGAGTCGGAGCAGGCGCAGTGGGCTGCCGCCGAGGAGGACCCGGTCGCCCTCGAGCCGCAACGTGCTGGCGTCCGGGTCGAGCCCGAACCCTGCCGGCAACGGGGTGTGGGCGGGGTTCGGGGCCGCGGGCACCGGACCGGGCCCGCAGGAAGGCGGGCGGGACGGGCTGGCCATCGCCCCATCTTGACAGTGCCCGCCACGGTGGCCCCCCTTCGGGGGCCTCGGGAGGTGGCGGTAAGCTCTCGGCGAGTCAGCGACGGTCGCGACGCAGGGAGGTCCCATGGGGGAGCAGGTGTTGGCAGAGCGGGCGTCGGGGGTGTCGGCCCCTCCGGTGGCGGCTGCGGCCGACGACCACGGCACCGTCGACGAGGTGGACGAGCTGCTGGTGGAGGAGGTCTCCATCGACGGCATGTGCGGGGTCTACTGAGCGGGTGGCTGCCCCTGCGGCCGGCGCGTTCGACGCTCAGCGCGGCTGGCGGCTCCACCCCCAGGTGGCACTCCGCCACGAGGAGTTCGGTGCCCTGGCGTACCACTACGGCAACCGGCGCCTGGTCTTCCTCAAGTCGCCCCGCCTGGTCTCGCTGGTGACCGCCCTCGAGGCCCACGACACGGCGACCGGCGCCCTCGAGGCCACCGTGCCGGCGACCGAGCACGACCGCTACCGCCGGGCGCTGGCCCGACTGGCCGCCTCGGAGGTGATCGATGCCCGTTGAGCCCCTGAGGGAGCGCTTCACCCGGGGCCTGGGCGCTCCGATCTGCATGACCTGGGAGCTGACCTACGCCTGCAACCTGTCGTGCGTCCACTGCCTCAGCTCCTCGGGACGGCGCGACCCGGCCGAGCTGACCCCGGCCGAGGCCCGGGGGCTGGTGGACGAGCTGGCGGCCATGCAGGTGTTCTAAGTGAACATCGGGGGCGGCGAGCCGATGCTGCGACCCGACTTCCTCGACCTGGTCGGCTACGCCGTGGACCACAAGGTGGGGGTGAAGTTCTCCACCAACGGCACCCGGCTCACCCCGGCCCGGGCCCGGCAGCTGGCCGCCATGGACTACCTCGACGTGCAGGTGAGCATCGACGGTGCCGGCGCCACCACGAACGACGCCGTCCGGGGCGAGGGATCCTTCGCGGCCGCCCGGGCGGCCATGGACAACCTGGCGGCCGCCGGGTTCGGTCCCTTCAAGATCAGCGTGGTGGTGACCCGTGAGAACGTCGCCGAGCTCGACCAGCTCGAGGCGCTGGCCGCCGGCTACGGGGCACAGCTCCGTCTCACCCGGCTGCGCCCGTCGGGGCGGGGCGCCGATGTCTGGAGCCGTCTGCATCCGACCGCCGAGCAGCAGCGCCACCTCTACCGCTGGCTGCTCGACCGCCCCGGGGTGCTGACCGGCGACTCCTTCTTCCACCTTTCGGCCCTGGGGGAGCCTCTCGAGGGCCTCAACCTCTGCGGGGCCGGACGGGTGGTGGGCTTGATCGACCCGGTGGGCGACGTCTATGCCTGCCCGTTCGTGCTCCACGACGAGTTCCGGGCGGGCAACGTCCGCCAACCCGGCGGGTTCGCCCGGGTGTGGCGGCAGTCAACGCTCTTCGAGGAGCTCCGCCGGCCCCAGAGCGCCGGCGCGTGCGCCTCCTGCGGCTCCTACGACGCCTGCCGCGGGGGCTGCATGGCGGCGAAGTTCTACACCGGGCTGCCGCTCGACGGCCCCGACCCCGAATGTGTCCACGGCCACGGCGAGGTCGCCCTGGCCGGGGTGGGCGCCGGGGCCCCCCAGCCCGGGACCCCCGTCCCGCATCCCGGAGTCGGGCATTCGAGGGTCGACCGCCGCGGCACGCCGCTGCCGGTGCCCAGCCCGGTGCGCTTCCGGGCGGCGCAACGGCGTGCATGAGGAAGTGGCGGGGCGACCGGCGGGTCGAGCGGACCTGGGGGCGCTGACCTGGCCCTCGCTCGACGCAGCGCCCGGCCGGCGGCCGCTGCTCGTCGTCCCGTGCGGCTCGACCGAGCAGCACGGTCCGCACCTCCCTCTCGACACCGACACGCGGATCGCCGTCGAAGTCGCCCGCCGCCTGGCCGCCGGCGCCCGGTGCCCCGTGGTGGTGGCGCCGGCCGTGCCGTTCGGCGCCAGTGGGGAGCACCAGGACTTCCCGGGCACCGTCTCCATCGGGTCGGCCGCCCTGGCCGGGCTGCTGACCGAGCTGGTCCGGTCGGTGCGGGGGTGGTGTGCCGGGGTGGTCTGCGTGTCGGCCCACGGCGGCAATGCCGACGCCCTCCGAGCGGTGGCGGCCACCGCGGCCCACGAGGGTGACCGCCTCCTCGTCTGGCCGGTCTCCGTTTCCGCCGGCGACGCCCACGCCGGGCGCACCGAGACCTCGCTGATGCTGGCGATCGAGCCGTCGTCGGTGCGCCTCGAGAAGGCGGCGGCGGGGCCGATGGCGCCGGTCGATCTGTTGCTGCCGCGGCTACGGGCCGGCGGCGTGCGGTCGGTGTCGGCCAACGGGGTGCTCGGCGACCCCACCGGCGCCAGCGCCGCCGAGGGCCGCAGACTGCTCGAGCACCTCAGCCGTCGGCTGGCGGCGGCGGTGGACGCCTGGCTCGGGGCGGAGGTGCGGGTGTGAGAAACCCGGCCGGAGCCGCCGGGTCATCCTCCGGCCGGGTGGCCGTGGTCACCGGGGCCGCCCGGGGCATCGGCGCCGCCACCGTCGACCGGCTCGTGGCCTCGGGGTGGTCCGTGGTGGCGGTCGACGTCTGCGCCGACGACCCGGTCCTCGACTACCCCCTGGCCGGCCGCCAGGAGCTGCAGGCGCTGGCCGACCGCCACGGTGACCGGGTGCTGCCACTCGTCGGGGACGTCCGCCGGCAGGACGACATGGCAGCGGCGGTGGCGTCCGCCCGCCGGCAGTTCGGCGGCCTGCACGCCGCGGTGGCGGTGGCCGGGGTCATGAAAGGCGGCGATCCGCTCTGGGAGGTGACCGACGCAACCTGGGACGCCCTCTTCGAGGTGAACGTCAACGGGGCCCGCCGGCTGGCCGCCGCCGCCGTGCCGGCCCTGCTCGAGCAGCCCGCGCCGCGCCAGGGGCGCTTCGTGGTCGTCGCCTCGGCTGCCGGCCAGTTGGGGCTCCGGCGGCTGACCGCCTACGCGGCCTCCAAGCACGCGGTGATCGGGCTGGCCAAGGGACTGGCGGCCGACCTGGCCGGCACCGGGGTCACGGCCAACGCCGTGTGCCCGGGGTCCACCCGCGGGGTCATGCTCGACGAGTCGGCACGGATCTACGGGCTTGCCTCGGCCGAGGCCTTCGCCGCCCAGGCGCTGCTCGAACGCCTGCTCGAGCCCCAGGAGCCGGCAGCCCTGGTGGCCTGGCTCTGCAGCGAGGAGTCGAGCGCCGTGACCGGGACCGCCCTGGCGGCCGACGCCGGCCTCACCACCTCGTAGGCGCAGGGCAGTTCACGCCGGCGGCGTCGGGTGAGCTGATCCGCAGGGGAGAGGTCGACCCGCCGGTTGTCCCGGAGCGGGTGGGTCGTTACTGTTCTTCTCCTCCAGTCCTTCCGGGGAACGGCGGAGGGGGCCGGGCAGCACCGGCCCGAGCGGAGGGGGGCGGCGTGGGACGATCCGCACTTTGCAGGCTGGCGGCGGCGGCTGTGTTCGCCGCGGCGGGGTTGGCGGCTGTCGGCGTCGTCGGCGTCGGCACGGCCGGGGCCGCCACCGGTGCGGGCACCTCGGTGCTCAACGGCACGGCCTCCCCGGCGGCCGCCCGCACGCCCAGCACGACCGGGGTGGCGGGCACCACTCCGATCCGCTTCGAAGTGTCGCTCAACCTCCGCGACGCCGCCGGCGCCCAGGCACTGGCGCAGGACGTCTCGACCCCGGGCGGTCCCCTGTACCACCGGTACCTCTCCCCGGCCCAGTGGGAGGCGCGGTTCTCACCGACCCAGGCCCAGGTGGGCCAGGTCACGACGTGGCTGCACGAGGAGGGCTTCACCGTGGGCTCGGTCTCCCCGGACCGGCTCCGGATCGAGGTCGAGGGGACCGCCGCCCAGGTCGAGCAGGCCTTCTCGACCTCTCTCTCGTACCACGTGGTCGCCGGGCACACCCTCCGGCTGGCCGACCGCAACCTGTCCGTCCCGACCTCCCTTTCGAGCATCGTGAGCGGCGCGCCGGGGATCAGCCAGACCTACGCCACCCCCGACTTCAGCTCGGGCGCCCCCAACCCGTCACCGACCACCACGGCACCGACACCTCCGGTGAGCGGGACGGCCGGGGCGGTGGCCGGGAACGGGCCCTCGCCCTACCCGCCGCCCTCGGGCTTCCGCCCTGCCCCGCCGTGCGGCACCTACTACGGCCAGAAGCTCGACACGGTGAACCCGCCCTACGGCAACGGCTACGGGTACCCGTTGCCCTACCAGGTGTGCGGCTACCTGCCCGCCCAGTTCCGTTCGGCCTACGGGGTCGCCGGTCAGGTAGCGGTAGGCATGTCCGGGCAGGGGGTGACGGTGGCCATCACCGACGCCTACGCCTCGCCCACGCTGCTCGCCGACGTGCAGCACTTCTACCGGACGGAGGACCACTCTTCACCGTTGAGGGCAAGCCAGTTCACCGCCCTCTACCCGTCCTTCTACGACCACGCCTCCCTCTGCGCCGCCAGCTCCTGGTACACGGAGCAGACGATCGACGTCACGGCGGTGCACGCGATCGCGCCCG
>DAHUYA010000205.1 GCA_027315445.1 Acidimicrobiaceae bacterium
GTCACGAGGCCGGTGGCCGGGGTGGACGGGCTGTCGGTGGCGCCGGCGACCATCGACCTTGCGGGCGCCGAGGTGCACCTGCTGAGCCGGACCGGGCGCGAGCACGTCCTCAGCCGGGCGCTCGAGCCGGTGGTGGCCGACTACGACATGGTGCTCGTCGACTGCCCGCCCTCCCTCGGGGTGCTCACCATCAACGGGCTGAGCGCGGCCGACGGGGTGCTGGTCCCGATGCAGTGCGAGGCCCTCAGCCACCGCGGGGTCGGCCAGTTGCTCGAGACGGTCGAGGACGTGCGGACCTTCGCCAACGCCGGGCTCGCCGTCTTGGGCATCGTGCCGACCATGTTCGACGGGCGCACCCGACACGGCCGCCAGGTCCTCGAGGCGGCGGTCGAGGGGTACGGGCTCCGGGTGCTCGAGCCTCCCGTGCCCAAGTCGGTCCGCTTCGCCGAGGTGGCGGGAGCCGGCCGCTCGATCCTGCAGTCGGCGCCCGACTCGCCCGGGGCGCGTGCCTACCGTGCGCTGGCCGAACAGCTGGCCGACCTCGTGGCTGCCTGAACCGTGCCGGGCCCCGCGGGCGGCCGTCCCTCTCCGGACCCTCTCGGGAAGCGAGCCCTCTTCTGGGTGCCCGGCCCGGCAGGACCGGCCGAGCCCGCGCCGATCGGCGGTCGCCGGGCGCTGTTCTCGCCGGCGCCGTCGGCGGAGACGCTGGATCCGTCCCCCCCACGGGACGCGCCGGCCGGGCCCGCGGGGACCCCCCTGGCCAGTCGCGGCCCTATCGTGGTGGAGTGCTCAGCGTGCCGGGTGGTCACCCGGGTCGGGCTGCTCGACTTCCTGATCTTCCAGCTCCCGATCGGCGTCTGGCTGCCCCGCGGCCGCTTCGACCGCCGGATGACCTGCCCGGCCTGCAGGCGGCGGGTCTGGGCGAGCGTCACGCTGCGCCCGAGGTGAGCCCTGGCGTTCCCGGCGCTCGACCAGCGGGCGGCCGGTGATCGCCAGCCTCGGCTCGAGCGTCTCGTCCGCGCTCGACCACTTCCACGGCCCCCTGGTCTACGTGGTGGTGGCGGCGCTGGTCATCGCCGAGTCCGGCTTCGTCGTCGGGTTCTTCGTCCCGGGGGAGATCTCGGTCGTGGTCGGCGGTGTGCTGGCCCATGAGCACCATGTCAGCCTGGTCCTGATGCTGGTGGTGGCCAATCTGGCCGCCATCGTCGCATTCTTGTTGGGTTACGGGATCGGCAATTGGCTCGGGCCGTGGCTGCTGCGGCATCGTCCGTTGCGTGGCCAAGAGGGGGTGGCACGCACCCGGGCATTGATCCAGCGGTTCGGGGGTGCCGCGGTCTTCCTCGGACGGTTCGTGGCGGTCGTCCGGGCCCTGATGCCGGCACTGGTCGGGATCAGCGACGTCCGCCTGCGGACCTTCGTGGTGTTCGACGTGGCCGGTGGCCTGGTGTGGGCGACCCTCTACACGATGATCGGCTACGCCGTCGGCGCCTCCTACCAGCACGTGCTGAACGCGATGGGGACCTGGTCGCTGGTGGTGGTGGCGCTGCTCGTGGTCGCCCTGGTCGCCAACCACCTGCGCCTCCGCCGGAGGTCACGGGCGCGGCGGCCGGCGGAGGTGGCAGGGGTCGGGCCCGAGCCGCCGGGAGGGGCCGGGCCCGGCACCGAGCCGCCGGAGCCCTCGGAGCGGTCCGGCCGTCCGGCCGATCAGCCCTCGGAGCGGTAGAAGCGGGCCGGGACGCCCGGCTCCCGCCGGACTCGCCCGCGGACCTCGAGCAGGACCAGGTGGGCCAGCGTCTCCCCGTTGGCCGCCCGCTGCATGAAGGCCGGGATCTCCTCCCAGGGCCGCGACCACGACAGGGAGAGGGTGAGGTCCCAGCACGAGATGCCCGGGGTCTTCTCGAGCGCCGCCTCGATGGCGGCCAACCGCTCGGCGTGGTGGCCCTCGAGCTCGTCGAGCCGGGCCGCCAGGTCGGCGAAGCGGTACTCGTGGGCCGGCAGCACCTCCTCGGGATCGAGCACCCGCAGCCGGTCCAGCGATTCGAGGTAGTCGCCCAGCGGGTTGGCGTGCTGCTGGCTGTGGTAGGCGATGTTGGGGGTGATGCGGGGCAGCACGTGGTCGCCGGACAGGAGCAGTTGGCGATCGTCGCTGTAGAAGCAGATGTGCCCGGGGGAGTGGCCGGGCGTCCAGATGGTGCGCAGGTCCCAGCCGGCCAGGTCGACCGGGTCGCCGTCCTCGAGCAGGACGTCGGGCTCGGCCATCGACACCCGCGAGCGGAGGTCCATCGAGGCGTGCGCGAGGTCCGGCTGCTTGTCGGCGGGCACGCCGGCGACCGCCAGCAGGTCGCTCATCCGGGCGACGAGGTCGTCCGTCTCGACGTAGCGGCCGCGCAGCAGGGCCGCGTCGGCCGGGTGCAACCCCACCCACGCCCCGGACGCCTCGCGGACCCGCCCCGCCAGCCCGAAGTGGTCGGGGTGGATGTGGGTGACGATCACCGCCTCGACGTCGGCCATGGTGCCGCCGGCCTCGTCGATCCCGTCGTTCAGCGCCTTCCAGGCCTCGTCGGTGTTCCAGCCGGCGTCGACCAGGGCGACGCCGTTGTCGAGCTCGAGCACGTAGACCAGCACGTAGCGAAGGGGGTTGTCGGGGATGGGGACCGGCACCGACCAGAGGCCGGGCCGTACCTTCTCGACGGGCGGCAGCACCTGCCGGTCCCAGGCCTCCTTCTGCGCGGTGCCGGTGATCTGAATCACGGTTGCACGGTACCAGGACGCTTCCGCCGGGCCGGTGGGGCGTCGGTGGCGGGCGAGTGGCGAAGAGGTCGTCGGCCGGCGAAGGCCGGGTTGCGGTGGCGAAAGGGGGATCCGCCGTTTTCGCAGGCTACGGCGTTACGATCGCCGGGCAGCCGGGCCGGTCGACCGCAGCCGGGGACCGAACCGGGGACCAACCCGGAAGACGGTCTCGGCCGCCGCCCGGCGGGCATGGGGGGGCAGGAGGGGTGCGATGAGCGAGGTGCAGACGGAGGACGAGAGCTCCCTCCGCTTCGTGCTCGACCACTCGAGGGACGCCTACTTCGAGTTCGACCACGACTTCCTCCTCACCGAGTGGAACCGCCGGGCGGAGGAGGTGCTCGGCTGGACCCGCCAGCAGGTGCTCGGTCGGCCGATCTTCGACATGGTGCCGGCGGAGCTGACCGACGTGGTGGAGCACGGCGTCACCGTCCTGCGAGCAGGCGCCGACGACCGGCGGGCCGGCGTGCACCCGAGGCAGAGCGCCATGGCCGTCGAGATGGCGCTCCTGCGCAGCGACGGGACGACCGTGGTGGCCAACGGCACCGTCTTCGCACGCCGGGAGGGTGACGTCCTCCGGGTCGGCGCCTTCGTCCACCACACCGGGAGCGGCTTCGGGTTGCTCGAGGCGCCCCAGGAGCGCCTGCACGACCTCCTGACCGGGTTGCCGGCCCGGGGCCTGTTCACCAACCGGCTCCACGTGGCGCTCGAGGGCGCAAGGGGCACGGGGACGGTGGCGGTGGCCGCCCTCGGCCTCGACCGCTTCAAGGCGGTCAACGAGGCGATGGGTCACGACGTGGGCGACGAGCTACTGGTGGCGGTGGTGGGAAGGCTCCGCCGGGCCGGGGGGACCGAGCGCCCGATGCTGGCCCGGCTGGCGGGCGACGAGTTCCTGGCCATGTTCGAACAACCTGGGCCGGGGGCTGCCGAGTGGGCCGAGCGGTTCGTGACCCGGGCGCTCGCCACCCTCTCCGAGCCGTTCCAGATCGCCGGCCACGAGATCTTCCTCACCGCCAGCGGCGGGATCGCCACCGCCGGCCACCGGGAGCGGGCGACCACCCTGATGTCGAACGCCGAGGCGGCGATGCACGAGTCCAAGGCCGCCGGCGGTGACCGCTACCAGGTGTTCAGCCATGCCATGCGCCGACAGATCGTCGACCGGATGACGACCGAGAGCTCGCTGCACCGAGCCCTCGAGCGGCGGGAGCTCGCCCTCTTCTACCAGCCCGTGGTGGCCATCGAGGGGGAACCCGAGGTGGTCGGAGTGGAGGCGCTCCTCCGGTGGTGGCACCCCGAGCGCGGCCTGGTGAGCCCCGACCAGTTCATCCCGGTCGCCGAGGAGAGCGGCCTGATCATCCCTATCGGCGCCTGGGTGCTGGAGGAGGCCTGCCGGCAGCTCGACCAGTGGCGGCGCCAGGGGCCAGGCGCCCTGGCCTCGGTGGAGATCAACCTCTCGGCCCGGCAGGTGGACCACCCGAGCCTGGTGGCGACGGTCGAGCAGGTGCTCGAGATGACCGGGGTGCCACCCGAGGCGGTCACCCTCGAGATCACCGAGAGCGTCCTGATGAAGGACGCGGTGGGCGCGCTACAGGTCCTGCGGGCGCTGAAGGGGCTCGGGGTGGCGTTGGCGATCGACGACTTCGGGACGGGCTACTCGTCCCTCGGCTATCTCCAGCGGTTCCCGCTCGACATCCTGAAGGTGGACAAGTCGTTCGTCGACGCCCTCGAGCACGGACAGGGCACCGAGATCGTCGCCGCCGTGGTCAACTTGGCGCACGCCCTCGGCCTGTCGGTGGTGGCGGAGGGAGTCGAGCAGCCGGCGCAGCTCGAGGCGCTCCGTCACCTCGGGTGCGACTTCGCGCAGGGCTACCTGTTCTCGCGACCGGTGCCGCCGGTCGACCTGCGCTGGGAGCTCGCCGTCGCCTGACGGTCGTGTGCCGGCCCGATCGGGTCCCTCGCCGCTTCGCCGTCGCCGGCGGGCCGGGTGCCTCGCCGGCGGAGCCGGTGGCGGTCAGCCGAGCTGGTCCCGGACGGCTCGCAGGTGGTCACGGCGCCGGTTGAGGGCGGCGCGGTACTCGGCGTTGTCGGTGCCGGCGATCTCGATGCTCAGGTCCCCGAGAATCTCGTCGAGCACCTCGACCAGCACCGCCGCCTGGCTCTCGTCGAGCTGTACGTCCATGGTCTCCGTCGCTCCTGACTCGTCACACGCGGGTTGGGACTGCTCCCACGACGTCGGTGACCGCCACCCCCAGACCGGGCAGCGAGCCGACGAACGGCGCATCACCGTAGGCGAAGATCCCGCCGTCGGAGCCGATCAGCCAGTATCCCTGGTCGTCGGCGGTCGGGACCAGCCCGATGACCGGGTGAGCCGGGTCGACGCCCGAGCCGGGCAGTGACCCGAAGTAACCGGCGTCCCCGAACCCGTAGACGCTGCCGTTCCGGGTGACCACCCAGTACCCGCCGCCGTCCGGGGTGGCGGCGATGCCCGAGACCGGGGACGGCGAGCCCTGGACCGAGCCGTCGTTGCGGGCGTCCCCGAAGGCGTACACCGCCCCGGTCGCCGCCACCACCCAGTACCCGCGGTCGCTCGGGGTGGCGGCGATCCCGATCACGTCGTCGACGTGCACGCCCTCACCGGGGAGCGAGCCCAAGAAGGGCGCGTCGCCGAAGGCGAAGACGCCGCCGTCCTGGCCGACGAGGAAGTACCCCCCGTTGTCGGCGGTGGGCACGATGCCGGCGATGTCGTGGACGACGACCCCGTCCCCCGGGAGCGAGCCCAGGAAGGGCGCGTCGCCGAAGGCGAACACCCCGCCGTCCGAGCCCACGAGGAAGTACCCGCGATCGTCCGGTGACGGCACCATGCCCACCACGTCGGTGACGTGGACCCCGTCCCCGGGAAGAGAGCCGTAGAAGCCACCCGACTGGCCTTGGGGGAAGACGAAGACGCCGCCGTCCGAGCCCACGAGGTCGTAACCCGAGGCGGCCACCGGGTTCGAGCTCGGAGCAGGTGCGGGCGGCGGGGCGGGCGGCGGGGTGGTCACCGAGACGGTGCCGGTCGTCGAGGAGCCGAGGTAGTCACCCGACCCGGCGTAGGCGGCGCTGACGGTGTCGGTGCCGGTGCTGCCTGCGGTCAGAGAACAGGTGGCCTGGCCGCCGCTCAGGCTGGCGGTGCAGCCGGTCCCGCCCGTCTGGGTGAATGCGACGGTGCCGGTCGCCGAGGTGGGGGACACCGCGGCGGTCACGCTGAAGCTCGACCCGACGGTGGCCGAGGACGGGGCGAGGAGCCCGGTGGTGGTTTGCCCCCGCGAGGTGGTGATGGACAGGTCTGCCGTGGAGGTGCCGCCCCCGTCGGACAGGGTCACCGACAGCGGGTCCGTGCCGGCCGTCAGCGGGGTCCCGGTGATCTGTCCGGTCGAGGGGTCGTAGGTGAGCGGGAGCGGCAGGCCGGTGATCGACCAGACGGGTGAGCCCGTGGTCCCGGAGGTTCCCAGTGTGGCGCTGTAGGGCTGGCCGACGGTGGCCCCCGGAAGCGAGCTGGTCGTGATGTCGGGTCCGCCGAAGGTGTAGGCGACCGTCTGGGTTCCCGAGCCCAAGGCGGTGGCGAGAGCCGACACGGTGACCGTGCCCGTCCCCGGGGGCAGTGTCACGGTGGCCGAGGTGGCGGTGGGCGTGGAGACCGGCGATGCGGTCTGGCCGCCGAACTCGATCGTGGCCTGCTCGAGCCCGAGACCGTGCACGGTGGCCGTGCCACCGACGTCGTTCACCACCGAGGTCACCTCGGGGCAGGACAGCCCCGCCGCCAGCGGCGTGCCCCATCCGCTGGCCTCGTCGTAGCCCGTGGTCGCTGTGTACTCGCCGCTGCCGGTGAGGTCGTTGTCACCCGAGACGACGTCGGTCAGGCCGGCCCCGTAGATGCCGGTGCCGGTCGACTGGGCCGTGGCCAGCTGGGCGTTGAAGTCCCCCCGGCCGCCCGAGGTGGTGTGGGCCGAGCACCCGCCGTTGGCGTCGGCCAGCAGGCCGGCCACCATCGGTGAGGCGAAGCTCGTGCCGCCGTAGCCGCCCTGCCACGTGCCGTCGGCATAGATGGTCATGTCCTCACCGGCGTGGGCGGACAGATCGGGCACGGTCCGGCAGGGGATCGTGGTCCCGTTGCAGCCGGGGGTGGTGTCGGCGGTCGAAGCCGCCCAGTAGGCGGACACGCCGCCGCCGCCGGCCGCGCTGCCCTTGCCGAGGACGCCACCGGGAGCGTGCCAGACGTCCTCGCCGGAGCCCGAGAACTGCGTCCCGCCCACCGAGGTCACGAACTGGGAGGAGGCGGGGAAGTCCACCGCCAGACCGGTCGGGCCGGTTCCGCTCTGGGCGTCGTAGCAGTCCTCCGACCCGCTGTCGCCGGCGGCCGCCACGACCGTCTCGCCCTGGGCCGCCGCCTGCTCGAGGTAGGTCTGGATGGCGCCCATGGTCCCGTCGGCCACGGCCGCCGCCTCGCACTCCCCCCAGCTGGTGGCCACCACCGGCGGGTCGGCGGTCACGATCTGTTTCCAGGTATCGACGGCCGCGGCGCTGCTGGTGTCGGGCCCCTCCTCGAAGGACTCGATGCGCGCCCCGGGCGCCTGTGTGGCGATCTGCTCGATGTCGAGGTCGGCCTCGACGGTGCCGCCGCCGCCGAGGCTGGCCGGATAGGCGGCGTTGGTCACGGTGTTCACCGGGTTGCTCAAGCCGAAGCACGTCTCGTAGGCCGCCACGTCGGACGGGTTGTGGGCCGCCAGCTCGTAGACGCCCACGGTGCTGCCGCTCCCGTCCTGCCCGTCCTCGAGGAGCGAGCCGATGCCGTAGGTGCTGCCGATCTGGTCGAGGGTGTACCCGCCGGTGAGGCTCGCCGCCGCGTCGGCGGCATTGCAGGCGCTGACCGCGCCGTCGCCGCCCGTGTGCGTAGCGGTGGCCGCTGGTGCCGGGCCGGTGGTCGATCCGTGCACCAGTAGGGGCCGGTAGCGGGTGAGGGTGGTGAGCCCCACGATCGCCTGGACGCTCCCTCCGGTCAGGTCGGTCGGGACGAGCGGCGGGGAGGTGGCGACGTAGCCGGTCACCCCCCGCGGTGTGCGATACCGGCGGAGTGCGGTGCCCAGCGCCGCGGTGACGGCGGATGCCGGGGCGGCGGCCTGCACGTCGAAGCCAGCGACCGAGAGTTCTCGGATGCTTCGGTTCCGGAGCCAGCCCTCCACTGCACTGATCGTGGCGTTGGACGGACCGAACTCGGCGTCGAACCCGGAGGGGGAGAGCCAGTGGTGATAGAGGGGTGATGCAGGATCCCGTTGCGCGGCCAAGAGGCGGCCGAGAGCGGTGGGATGGGCCGGGGGCAGGGCGACCTGAAAGTCGACCGTCTGTCCACCCGGCACGGGACCAAGGTCCGCCGAACCGGGAGGGACGTGCGGATTGGCAAGGCCCGGGGCCCGCACCAGTGGTGACGGAGGTGACGGGGCAGCCCCCGCGACCGGTGCCCCCAGCACGAGCGGGACCACCGCTGCGAGCAGGAGCATCGTCGGCCCGGCGACGGTGGACCGTTGTCGGGTGCGCCTACGGCGAGGGAGGGGTGTTGCCAAGGGTTCTTGCCCGGGGGGATACCAGCCGGGTTCTGCTTACCCTAACCTATGTCGACTTCGGTTCCACTATTTGGAACAAGACGTTCCCGCGGGAACGTCATCGAACTTCTTCTGGGCGTTGCGGGCCCCGACGGACGCGGTCCAGGCGTGGTCGGGCCGGGATGCTGTTCGGGCGTCATCCGTCCCGAACGGTACCCGGCGGTGGTGACGGTGCCGGGGATGCCCTCGGGGGTCAGGTTGGCGGCGGGACGAGGCCCGTGGGGTAGGAAGCCGATCCGGCCGGATAGGAGGGGCTGGGGCTGGGCGGAGGGTAGGAGTCCGGCGGATAGCCCGACGACCCCGCGGGTCGCCAGCCGGTGTCCTGCGGGTAGGGCCTCGACCCCGGGGATTGCCAGCCGGTTTCCTGCGGGTACGTCGCGGTGCCGGTTTCGTAGGACGGGCCCCAGGCGCCGCCGGTCCACCACCGGGGCGCACTGGTCGGTGCGGCCGGGTCCCAGTACCAGCCGGCCGGTGGGCCGGCGGCGGCCGGGGAGCTACGGTGCTCGCGGGCCTCCGAACGGGAATCCTGGGTCAGTAGGAAGCCCGCCCCGACGACCAGCGCCACCAGGACCAGGATTCCCAGACCGAGGAGCATCCGGCCGTCGGCCGACGACTGGCACTGGCCGACGAAGGCCGACCACTCGAGCCGCCCCAGCAGGTCGGTGCTGGGTGGGCGGGCACCGGCACCGATCGACGCCGGATTGAAGAAGGCGGCGATCGCAGCTTCGGAGCCCCGACCGGGCCCACAGGTGCCGCCGACGGACGGCGGTGGGAGCGCCACCACCACTGCGGTGATGGCAACGGCGAGTCCCAGCACGCCCAGGAGGGCGCTGGTGAGGCGAACCCACCAACGCCACGAGGTGTGTCCCACAGTCCGGCTCCTTTGGCTCGTTCGTCCCGGCGGGCAGGCGCGATGGTAGACGGACCGTCCTCCCCGTTGAGGGCACCCACCCGAGCGGGCCCTGGCGCGACCGGGTACGCCCGGCTGGCCGTCGAGGTCCTCGACCGCCTCGCCGTCACCAGCGTGGTCCTGGTCGGCGACGACTGCGGCGGCGTGATCGCCCAGCTCGTCCTGACATTCCAGCCCGAACGGGTCGCGGCGGCCGTGCTGGCCGTGTGCGACGCGTTCGAGTGCTTCGCGCCCGGCGTCTATCGGCACCTGTTCCGCGTCGCCACCATCCCCGGGGTGTTTCGGCCGAGGGGCCGTGTCATGGCATGGCAACCGGGGGCTCGCTCACGATTCGGGTTCGGAGCGGTGATCACACGATTCGGGTTCGGAGCGGTGATCAATCGAGTGGGGCTGAGTGCCCACGACCCGCTTTGTGAACCGCAAGACCGAACTGACCGCGCTCGAGGACTGGTGGAATCAGAGCGGTGAGCCCGACGACGTCCATCTGCCACAGCTCCATGGAGCGGCTGCGCTCCCCGCGCTTGTAGTCGGCGCGTGAGCGTTTGCGCTGCGTGGGCTCGAGCAGATGGTGGCGCACCAAGGTGCGATAGATGGAGGAGAGCCCCGGCA
>DAHUYA010000021.1 GCA_027315445.1 Acidimicrobiaceae bacterium
AGCGCCGCCAGCGCCGCCAGCGCCGCCAGCGTCCCGGTGCGCGCCCCCGGTCCGTGCGCCCGTGCCCGCACCCGCCCTCCCCTCTCTGGCCTCCCGAGTATTGACGACGCGCCGGGGCCGGAGGTTGCGGGGATCTCTTCTCCGGGGGGCTCCCGGCTCGCCGCTTCTCGGGAGATGGGACCCCGGCGCGATCAGCGCAGGGTGAGCTCCCGCCGGTAGACCCGCGAGGGCCCGAGGGCGACCAGGCGGTCGGCCAGCGCCCGGAACGCCAGGGCGGCCTCGCCGTCGGGCTCCGACACCACCACCGGCCGGCCCACGTCGCCGCCCTCACGCAGGGCGGGCACCAGGGGCACCCGGCCGAGCAAGGGCACACCCAGGTCGTCGGCCACCGCCTGGCCGCCGCCGCTGCCGAAGAGCTCGTAGCGGGTCCCGTCGTCGCCCGTGAACCAGCTCATGTTCTCGATCACCCCCCGGACGGACAGCTTCAGCTTCCGTGCGGCGAAGGCGGAGCGCTGGGCGACCCGCCGGGCGGCGGGCTGCGGGGTCGTCACCACCACGATCTCGGCCCGTGGCATCACCTGGGCCAGCGACAGGGTGACGTCGCCGGTCCCCGGTGGCATGTCGACGAGCAGGTAGTCGGGGGAGCCCCAGTAGGCGTCGCCGAGGAACTGCTCGATCGCCTTGTGGAGCATGGGCCCGCGCCAGATGACCGGCTGGTCGTCGGGCACGAAGAAGCCCATCGACAGGAGGCGCACCCCGTGGGTCGCCGTGGGCACCACCAGGTCGCCCAGCACCACCGGGTCGTGCGACGCCCCCATCATCGCCGGCACCGAGAAGCCGTAGACGTCGGCGTCGAGGAGGCCCACTCGGTGGCCGAGGGTGGCCAGCGAGATGGCCAGGTTGACGGTGACCGACGACTTGCCGACCCCGCCCTTGCCGGAGGAGACCCCGATGACCCGGGTGCTTGAGCCAGGTTGCAGGAAGCGGGGCACGGACGCCCCGCCTTGCCCGTGCCCGTGACCATGGTCGTCGTGCCCGGGGTCGTCGTGGACGGGGTCGTGGTCCCCCGCGGCCCCCCCGTCGGGCTCCCCGGCCCCAGCCATCTCCTGGCGCAGGCGCGCCCGGAGGGCGGCACGCGCCGGCTCCTCCATGAGCGAGACCTCGACCGAGACCTCCTCCACCCCGGGGACCGAGCAGCCGGCCTCGGTCAGCCGCCGCTCGAGCTCGTCGAGCGAGGGCCAGTTGGCCGTGGGCACCGCCAACGACACGTTCGCCCGGTGCCGCCGGAGGGTCACCGCCCGCAGCATGCCGACGTCTCCCACGCCGAGGTCCAGCTCGGGGTCCCGGACGGCGCGCAGCGCCTCCTCGAGGGTCGACTGGTCTCGTGCCATGGGCCTCCGGCGGACGGAAGGTTCGGACGGCCATCGGTCGGGCGAGGGCATCGCCGTTCGAAGCCGTTGTTTAGACTACCGAGCGTGCAGCCCGCCCCGGACGCTGCCGGTGGCGCCCTCGTCGCCCCGGCCCAGCTCCTGCCACCCACCAGCGCCCAGGCCAGGCCGGCGGGTGGCGACGACGCCCGTTTCACCGCCGCCGTCGCCGCCGTCACGTCGGCATTCGGCGACCCCACCCGCCGCGACATCTTCCTCCACGTCCGTGCGAAGCCCGGTGCCAGCGCCGGCGAGGTGGCGGCCAGCTTCTCACTCCACCCCAACGTCGCCCGCCACCATCTCGACCGGCTGGTCGCCGGCGGGTACCTTCGGGTGGAGGTCGGGCGTACCGGCGGGGCCGGGCGGCCGTCCAAGCGCTACTTCCTGGTCGGCGGCGATCCGACGGTCGAGCTGTTCACCCGGCGGGACGAGCTGCTGGTGACGCTGCTGCGCCACGCACTCGGGCTGCTCGGCCCCGAGGCGGCCGAGGCGATGGCGGCCAAGGTCGGCGAGGAGTACGGGCGGTCGCTGGCCGCGCAGATGGCGCCGGTGGAGGGCCACCGGACGGTGCGAGCCGCCATGCACGCCATCGCCCTGACCCTGAGCGCCCACGGCTTCGCCGCCCACGCCGAGGACCATGAAGGCGCCACGGCCGTGGTCGCCGACCACTGCCCGTTCGGCGAGGCCGCGCTGGCCCACCCCGTGCTGTGCGCGGTGGACCGCGGGATGGTCAAGGGGCTGCTGGCCGGCCTGTGCGGGCAGCAGCCCGCGGCCCCGGTCGTCCTCTCCTCGCGCGCTCGCGGGGACGACACCTGCGCCGCCCTGGCCTGAGCGGGGTGGCCCGCCACTACCTCGACCACGCCTCCACCTCGCCGCCTCGCCCGGGTGTGGTCGACGCCATGGCACGCTGGGGCGCCGGGCCGATCGCCGACCCCGGTCGGCTCCACCACGAGGGCCGGACCGCCCGGGCGCTGCTCGAGGAGGCGCGTCAGCAGATCGCCGACTTCCTCGAGGTGCCACCCCGCCAGGTGGTGCTGACCTCCGGCGGGACCGAGTCGGTCAACGCCGCCGTGTGGGGCGCCACCCGGGCCAGTCCGGGCGCCCCGGTCGTGCTGGCCGAGGTCGAGCACTCGAGCGTCCGTGACGCCTCCGGGCGGATGGCGCCGACCGTCGTGACGCCGGTGGATCGGCACGGCCGGCTGCAGCTCGACGACCTGGCGGCCCGGCTCCGTCCCACCGCCGGTCCCCGGCCGGCGCTGGTCCACTGCCAGTGGGCCAACCACGAGGTGGGGACCCGCCAACCGGTGGGTGAGGTGGTGTCGCTCTGCCGGGCCGCGGGGGTGATGGTCCACGTCGACGCGGCCGCCGCCTGCGGTCAGTGCGAGCTCGACCTGCCCGGGCTCGGCGCCGACCTCGTGTCGGTGAGCGCCCACAAGCTCGGGGGGCCGCCGGGGACGGGGGCCCTGGTGGTCCGCCGCGGGCTGCGGGTGGAGCCGTTGCTGGTGGGCGGGGCCCAGGAGCGGGCGCGGCGGGCCGGCATGGAGAACCTCCCGGGCGCCCTCGGCTTCGCCGCCGCGGTCGGCCCGCTCACCGCCGACGCCAGGCGCCCGCTGGCCGGGGAGGCCCGCAAGGCCGCCCACCGGGTCGCCGCCCTGGCGACCGCCGCCGAGGCGGTCGAGGGGGTCACCGTGGTCGGCGACCCCGACCCGGCCGGGCGGGTCCCCCACATCCTCTGCGTGGCGGTGTCGGGGGTGGAGGCCGAGGCGGTGCTGCTCGGGCTCGACCGGGCCGGAATCGCAGCCCATTCCGGCTCGGCGTGCTCGTCCGAGGCGTTCGAGCCGTCGCCGGTGCTCGCCGCCATGGGCGTCGACCCCAACGGCTCGCTCCGCCTGTCGGTGGGCTGGTCCACCACCGACCACGACGTCGACGCCTTCGCCGCGGGCTTTCCCATGGTGGTCGCAGAGCTCCGGGCGCTGCGCTGAACGGTCAGCCGGTCCCCTCGAACCCGGGGCGCCGGGCACGTACCCGGCGCGCCACCCGACCCACCAGAAACGGCAGCAGGTGGCGTACCGCCGCTTCGGGGACGGCGGCCAGGAGCCCGGCGCGGCGACACGCCGCCAGGCACGCCCGGGCGCCCCGCCGGTCGCCGGCGAGGGCGTGCGCGACGGCGAAGCGGAGGTGGTGCCAGGCGAGCACCACCCGCTGGCGATGGTCTGGGTGGTCGCCGAAGAGGCGCTGCAGCATGTCGGCACCGGTGCCGTAGACCCGCGCCAGCTGCTTGCTGTAGCCGGCCGCGGTGTCGGCGTACGCCACGAAGGGCCAGTCGAGCTTGACCACCCGGCCGTGCCGGGATGCCCGGAGCCACATGTCCCAGTCCTCGATGCCGTCGAGCGACGGGTCGAACCCGCCGCTCTCCATGAGCACCTGGCGACGCAGGAGCACGGTCGAGGTCTGGAAGCGGTTCAGCAACACCAGGTCGTCGGTGGTGATCGTCGAACTCCCCACCCGATCGGGCGCCGGGGCAGGGACCAGCTGACGCGACCAGTCGGTCGCCACCAGCACCACGTCCCCGGTCGCGGCACGAAGCTGGTGCTCGAGCTTCTGGTGGTGCCACTCGTCGTCGGCGTCGAGGAAGGCGACCCACTCACCGCCGGCCTCCGCCACCCCGGTGTTCCGGGCGGCGGACGGGCCCCCCTGCGGTCGGCTGACGAGGCGCACCGGGGGACCGAAGGCGGCGGCCACTGCCGCGGTGCCGTCGGTCGAGCCGTCGTCCACCACCAGCACCTCGTCGGGCGGAGTGGTCTGGCCGAGCGCGGACCGCAACGCCTGGCCCAGGGTCGCCTCGGCGTCGTGCGCGGGGACGACGACCGTCAGGCGCACCGCTCGGCCCACGACGCCACCTCGGCGAGCGCCCCGAGGGCGGCCTCGCGGTCGTCGAGCTGGACCGTCTCCTCACCGATGTGCTGGAACTGTTCGTTCCCCCGGCCCACGATCAGCACCACGTCCCCGGGGCCTGCCTCGCCGACGGCCATGCCGATCGCCGCCCGCCGGTCGGGCTCGACCACCACCGAGTGGTGTCCGACCTCGCGCAGGCCTCGGTAGATCGCCCGGGTGATCGACGCCACGGGCTCGTCGCCCGGGCTGTCGGTGGTGAGGAAGACCCGGTCGGCGGACGCCGCCGCCCTGCCGAGCATCGGCCGCTTCCCGCGGTCCCTCCTGCCCCGGGCGCCCAGCACCACCGTCACCCGCCCGACCGCCATCCGCCGGGCGGCCGCCAGGAGCGCCGCCAGGGCATCGGGCGTATGGGCGTAGTCGACCACGACCAGGAAGGGGGTACCCGTGCCGACCACCTCGAAGCGCCCCGGCGGCGGGTCCCCGGCGGCGATGCCGGCTACGGCCTGCTCGGCCGGCACGCCGAGATGGCGGGCGGCCAGGTAGGCGGCGGCGACGTTGCCGGCGTTCACCCTGCCCACGATCCGGCTGGTGAGTGACACCACTCCCTCGGCGCCCGTCAGGACGACCCTCAACCCGTCGAGGCCGCGCTCTTCGACGCTGATCCGGACGTCGGCCTCCGGCCCGTGCCCGAAGGTGACGACCGGGATCGTCGCCTCGCGGGCCAACCGCTGGCCCCATTCGTCGTCGATCCCCACCAACGCGTGCCGGCACCGCCCCGGCTCGAAGAGGATCTTCTTGGCCCGCCAGTAGCGCTCCATCGTCCCGTGGTAGTCGAGGTGCTCACGGCTCAAGTTGGTGAAGATGCCGATCTCGAACTGCACCCCGTCGAGCCGCCCCTGGTCGAGGCCGTGGGAGGAGGCCTCCATCGCCACGGCACGCACCCCCGCCCGCGCCATCTCCCAGAGCGCCCGCTGGAGATCCGTGGCCTCGGGCGTGGTGAGGATCGTCGGCAACGACCTCGAGCCGAAGCGGGCGCCGATGGTGCCGATCTGCCCTGCCGGGAGCCCGGCGGCGTCGAGGCAGTGGCGGAGGGCGGTGCAGGTGGTCGTCTTGCCGTTGGTCCCGGTGACCCCGACCACCGTCAGCACGTCGGACGGGTGGCCGTAGAAGGTCGCGGCGAGAGGGGCGAGGGCGCGCCGGGCCGAGGGAACCTTCAACTGGGGCACCGGGAGGTCGAGCAACCGCTCGACGACCACCGCCGAGGCCCCGCTCGCCACCGCGGCCGCCGCGTAGTCGTGGCCGTCACGTTGCCGGCCCGGCAGGGCGAAGAACAGGGAGCCGGGCCTCGCGTGGCGGCTGTCGTGGCTCAAGTGCCCCACCACCGCGTCGCCCGTCACCAGGGCGCCCGGGACGACGGCCGCCAATCGCCGGAGAGGAACCTCTGGATGATCGCCGACCGCAGGCGAGGGGTCGTCCGGCGACATCTTTCACATCTTCTGCCGCCAAATCTGACGCAGACGTGAACAGCCGGTGGGTGCGGGGTGAGGGTCCCGGCGCCGGGGGTCAACCGGTGGGCTTCGACCGCCCCCCGGCCGAGGTGGACCGCCCGGAGGGGGCGACCATCGCCGGCACCGGCCTCCCGACCGCCCGGTACGCCTTCTCGATGAGCGGGGCGCTGTCGCGCACCAGGGCCGTCGCGGGACGGCCGGCCAGGAACTGCCCGTACTGCACCACGGCCGCGGCGTCGTCCCCGGCCGCCTCTTCGATGGTGCCCAGGTAGAGATGGGCGGCGGTGAACCGGGGGTCCACCCGCAGCGCCTCCTCGACGAAGGCGCTGCCCGCGCCGACGAGCTTGGCGTCGCGGGCGCGCTCCCCGGTCCCCCATTCGAGCCAGCCCCACTGGGCGAGGGCCTCCGGCTGGCGCGGGTCCTCCGTCAGCACGGTGTCGTAGAGCCGCAGGGCGGACTGCACCTTGTGCTGTTCGATCAGGACCGCCGCCTGGGCGAGCTGCCGCTCCACCATCTGGGCCGCGTTGAGGCTGACCCCGCCGGTCGGGGTCTGGCCCGGCAGGCGGGGTGACACGAGGTCCCACACCAGCAGGACCACCCCGGCCACCACCAGTGTCACGCCCAGGGCCGCCAGCCACCAACGCCGCCGCCGGAGGGCCGCCGGGGCGTCTCTTCGTCCCAGCCGGTCGCCGGCCTCGGCCGACGACGGCGGGACCGGCTCGGTGGTCCGTTCGGCCAGCAGCCTGCGGACCTCGGCGAGTCGGGAACGGTCGCGGGCGGCAAGCAGTCGGAAGTCCTGGTCGCTGAGGTCGCCCGCCTCGCGCTCGCGGGCGGCGTCCTCGAGCGAGCGGACGAGGAACTGCTCCTCGTCCCGCAGGCGCCAGACGGTGGCGGCCTCGCTCCCGTCGGCCACCCTCCCCGTGCCCTCCGGCGGCGCCGTGCCCAACGTCATGCCGACCCCTCGCGGAGACGGGCCATGGCGGAGGTGCGGCGCCAGAACAGCACCCCCACGCCGCCCATGGCGCCGGCGGCCAGCACCACCGGGGCGATCCAGATGACCGCGGTCAACCCGTGGTCCGGCGGGCGGAGCAGGATGGTCGTTCCCCACTCCCCCACCAGCACCTGCTCGATCTGGGCATCGCTCCGACCGGCGCGGACCAGTCCGGCCACCTGCCGGCGCACGGCCACCGCCTCGGGCGCGGACGACTGGGCGATCGAGAGGTCCTCGCAACTGGGACAACGGATCTGGGTGTCGAGGGCCGCCGCCCGTTGTGCGTCGGTCGGTCGGCCCCCTGCACCCACCCCGCTCCCGATGGCCAGGGCCACCGCCAGGACGACCGCGGGAAGGGCCACCCCGACCCAGCGGGGCCGTCGTGACCAGCGGCCGGCGGGCCACCGGGCTTCGGGCCGCCGGTCGGGCGGGGCGCCGCCGTCGGCCCGTGCGCCCCCGGCCCCACCGGTCGACGGGACCCGCACGTCGGTCACCTCACACGCCCCGGTGCCGGGCCAACGCCAGCGCCTGGTCGAGCTGGGACGTGGTCACCGGGCCCGTGAAGGCCGTCACCACCACCCCCCGTGGGTCGACCAGGAACGTCATGGGGGGCGACGAGACGCCGTAGGCGGTGGCGATGGACCCGGCCCGATCGGGCACCGCCGGCCACCTCGCCCCCCATTGGGCGACGAAGCGCCGGGCGTCGGTCACCGAATCGTTGAAGACGACGCTGACCAGGTCGGCGCCGTTGCGGGCGCGCTGCTGCTGGAAGTCGAAGGCCACCAGGTCCTGTTCCTCGCTCTGGCACGGCGGGCACCAGCTCGCGAAGAAGTTGACGTAGACGTAGCGGCCACGGAGCGCGGCCAGGGACACCGCCCGTCCCGAGAAGTCGGTCCCGGCGAGCGGCGGCGCCGGCCGGCCGAGGAGCGGGCTGGCGATCTGGCTGGCCTGGTAGGAGGGCCGCGTGGCGGCGACGACGGCCACCGCCACCAGCACGACCAGCACGCCCGCCGCCACCCATCGGGTGGTGTGCCGGTGGCGGCGGGGAGCGCCGGGGGGGGCCGTCGGGGCCGGTCCCACCCGTGCGAAGGCGCCGACCCCGCTCACGGCTGCTCGCCCGGGGGGGCACTGGCGGCCAGCACCGGTGCCGGATCGAGGGCGACCGGCGACCGCTCCGGCCCGGCGCCGCCGGGGCGGTCGCGCACCAGGGACGGTGGTGCCGAGGCGGGCTCGGTGGCCCGGCGCCGGGCGCCGGGGACCAGGGCCAGCG
Source organism: Acidimicrobiaceae bacterium (assembly GCA_027315445.1). Lineage (GTDB taxonomy): Bacteria > Actinomycetota > Acidimicrobiia > Acidimicrobiales > RAAP-2 > DAHUYA01. The sequence continues at coordinate 8,092 of DAHUYA010000021.1, forward strand.
CCCCTCCCAAGCCGACCAGCAGGCCGCCGGCCCAGAGCCAGGGGAGCAGCGGCTCCACCACGACTCCGGCGCCGATGGCGTTCGCCGGCAGGTTGCCGACGGCCGAGGCGCCGGTCGAGTTGCCGGTGCCGCCGAGGGCGTCGAAGGTGAGGTAGACGTCGCCGAAGACGCCCGAGTCGATGGCCGGGGTGCCCACCGCGGTCGAGTCCGGTCCGCCGTACTGACTGACCGCCGGGGTGAACGGACCGGCACCGTCCACCTCGATGAGGGCCTCGGTGGCGGTGCGTTGGGGGGTGTGGACGAAGCGCAGGCCCTCGAAGACGAACGTGTGGCCGTCGAAACGCACCGGTTGCCCCTTGCGCAGTGCGAGCTCGGTCCGCTGGAGGAAGGAGGTGGCGGCCACGATCCCGACCGCCAGCACCACCACCCCGAGGTGGACCACCATGCCACCGTTGGCCCGCCCCACGAGGCCCCGCCACGCCCCCGTGCCGTGGCGCCGGCTCGCTCGCACCGACAGCGCGAGCGAACGGACGGCCGAGGCGGCGGCGAACGCGCCGAGGCCGAAGCCGACCAGGGGCGCCAGTCCACGCACGCCGCCGGCCACGCAGGCGACCACCACCAGCACTCCCGCCCAGACGGGCACCATCAGTCGCCCCCAGAGCACGCCGGCGTCGATCTTTCGCCACGAGAGGGCCGGGGCCACCGCCATCAGCAGGAGCAGCGCCAGCCCGACCGGAACGGCCACGGTGTTGAAGTAGGGGGCGCCGACCGTCACCTGCTGATTGCGCAATGCCTGGTAGAGGAGGGGGAAGAGGGTTCCGAGGAGGACGACGAAGGCGAACCCGACGAACAGGACGTTGTTCAAGACGAAGGCCCCCTCCCGTCCGATCGGGGCATCGATGCCGCCCGGCGAGCGCAGTCGGTCGCCGCGCCAGGCGATCAGCCCGAAGCCGACGACGACGACGACGAGGAAGAAGGCGATCAGGGCCGGACCGAGGTCGGACTCGCTGAAGGCGTGCACCGATTGGATGACCCCGGATCGGGTGAGGAAGGTCCCGAGGATGGTGAGGGCGAAGGTGGCCACCGACAGCGACAGGTTCCAGACCCGCAGCAGCCCCCGTCGCTCCTGCACCAGCACCGAGTGGAGGTAGGCGGTCCCGCACAGCCACGGCATGAGGGCGGCGTTCTCCACCGGGTCCCATCCCCAGAAGCCCCCCCACCCCAATACCTGGTACGACCACCACGCGCCGAGGACGATCCCCACCGAGAGGAACGTCCAGGCGGCGAGCGTCCAGCGCCTGGTCTCCACCTGCCAGCGCTCGCCCACCCTCCCGGTGGCGAGCATGCCGACCGCGAAGGCGAACGGCACGGTGAACCCGACGAAGCCGAGGTAGAGCAACGGCGGGTGGGCGGCCACCAGCGGGTTGTCCTGCAGGAGGGCGTTGGGCCCGGCGCCGTGGGCCGGAGCGGCGCCGGGCACGGTGACGAAGGGGTCGGCGGCCGTGGCCATCAGGCCGAAGAAGAACGCGCTGACGGCGTACATCACCAGGCTGGCCCACCGGATGACCGGGTCGCCGGCCGACTTTCGGTAGCGCCAGACCAGCAGCGCCGTGAAGGCGGCCAGGGCGAACGACCACAGCAGGATCGACCCGGCGAGCGCCGACCACAGCCCGGTGATCGAGTAGATCAACGGCGTGGCCCGGGCGTTGTTGTCGGCCACGTAGGCGATCGAGAAGTCGTGGGTGATCAGGGCGCGCTCCATGGCGAACACCGCCACGAGGGCGCCCAGCAGCAGGAGCGGCGCCATCACCCGCCCGTCGAGCCGCCGGTCCTCGGGCCGGCCGGTCGCCTGCCGGCGCAGCGAGACCGCCAGCACCACCACCCCGGCGGCCGACGCGGCCAGCCCGAGCCATATCCCGAGCTGGCCGAGGACGGCGTTCACCGGCTCATCGGGTCGGTGCGGTCGACGGCGGCATCCGGTCCCTCGACGGCACCGGGGTGTAGTTGGCCGAGTGCTTCACCATGATCTGGTCCGACTCGAAGACCGCGCTGCCGCCGGCGAAGTGGCCGACCACGATCACCGGCAGCCCGACCCGGAACAGCTGCGGCGGGCTGCCGGTGTTGTGGACGGTGATCGACGAACGGCCCTCCCCGACCGAGAAGTCGGCGCCCCGGTCGGTGCGCCGGACCGAGTGCGGCAGCACGATCCCCTCGAGCCGGAAGGTGGAGCTGCCCAGGGTCGCCCGGTGGGCCAGCGCCTGGCCCACCGTGTCGTAGTAGTCGAGCGAGTTCCCGAGGCCCTCCGCCAGCAGATAGCAGAAGGCCGCGGCCAGAACGGCCAGCACCACCAGGGAGCGACGCCTGCGCCGGCGTGCCGCGGAGCCGGCGGGCGCCGGCGGGACACCGGCCGGGGCGACGCCCGCCGGCGCCGCCAGCGCGGTCACTCCCCGACCCCTCGGGGGGGTTCGCCGGCGGTGTCGGCCGGCACGGTAGAGGCGGGCGGCGCGTGGGTGCCGGTGGGGACGGCTGAGATCGGTGGTGTGGCGGCGGGGGTCGGTGGTGTGGCGGCGGCCACGGCGCGCACCAGCCGCCGGTGCCGGGCCATGAGACCGATCGAGTACACGAAGAGCGTCGACAGCCCGATGGCGTAGCCGGCGTCGACGTAGCTCATCGCCCGCTCCCCGCCCGCTCGCCGGCGGGCACGGCGGGGCTCACCTCCGCCTCCGGCGAGGGTCCCGGCGCCGGCACGGGCGGGGCGCCGGTCAGCTCGGCCTCGGCCCACCGCTCGGCCAGGGAGACCTCGAGCTCCTCCTCGCCCACCTGGTCCCGCATCACCTCGATCCGATACCGCACGGTCACCATCCACACGAAGGCCAGGGTCAGAGCGACGAAGCTGAGGAGCAGCGTCCAGGCCATCGACCCGTGGATCCGGGGCGACAGGTCGGCGTTGAGCACGGTCGCGTTCTGGTGGAGGGTCTGCCACCAGTTGACCGAGAAGTGGACGATCGGCACGTCCACGAAGGCCACCAGCGCCGCCACCGCGCACCGCCGCGCCCGAACCTCGGGCTCCGCCGGGACCCTCCGCAGGGCCAGGTAGCCGAGGAAGAGCACGAGCAGCAGGGCCGTGCTGGTGAGGCGGGCGTCCCAGGTCCACCACACCCCCCACGTCGGCCGGCCCCAGATGCTCCCGGTGACCAGGGTCAGGGCGTTGAACACCACCCCCACCTCCACCGAGGCGGCGGCCAACCGGTCCCAGAAGAGGGAGCGGGTCCGGCGCCACAGGTAGAGGAGGCTGCAGACGGCCGACAGCCCGAACGCCACGTAGAGGGCGTCCCAGGCGATGGCCGGGTGGAGGTAGACCAGCCGGACCAGGTTTCCCTGCTGTGTGCTCGGCGGGGTGACCCACAGGCCGAGCCAGACCGTGGCCGCCGTCGACACCAGGGCGGCGACGCCGATGCCGCGACGCAGGGCGGGGCTCACCCCGCCTCCTGGAGCGGGCCGTAGAGGGCCACCCCGACCGCGAGGTAGGCGACGGCGAAGGGGGCCAGGATGCGCAGCCAGCCGACGCCGGACGACACCGCCCCGTCGATGGCCGCCGACCAGGCACGCGAGCCCGCCAGGAGGACCGGGGCGAGGATCGGCAGCACCAGCAGGGGCAGGAGGGTCTCACGCACCCGCAGGCCGGCCGACAACGCGCCGTAGACCACCCCGGCGGAGGACAGCCCGACCGTGGCCAGCAGGCAGGCGATGACCGCCAGCCAGGTGGCGTGGATCCGGACGCCGAAGAGGAGGGTCACGCCGGCCCACAGGACCAGCTCGAGCGCCGCCAGCTGGACGAAGACGGCCGCCGCCTTCCCGAGGAAGATCCCGGCCGGGTCGAGGCCCGACAGCCGGAGCCCGTCCCGGGTGCCCTCGCCCGCCTCCACGGCGAAACTGCGCTGGGTGGCGAGCACGGTCGAGAAGAGGACGGCCAGCCAGAAGAGGCCCGGGGCGGCCCGTCGCATGGCCACCGGGCTCGGGCCGAGGGCGAAGGCGAAGAGCACGAGGGCCAGCACGGCGAAGGGGAGGACCTGCCAGAGGGCGACCCGCGACCGCAGCTCGATCCGGAGGTCCTTGCCGGCCACCAGCAGGGCGTCACGCCACATCGGTCACCCCGGTGCCCACCCCGGTGCCGATCGAACGGAGGGCGCGCCGGCCCCCCCGGCGCCACTCGGCCACCCTGCCGCCGGCCATCACCATCACCTGGTCGGCCAGGGGCTCCACCACCTCGGGCTCGTGTGACGACAGCAGCACCGTGGCCCCTCCGGCGGCCGCCTCGGCCACCAGCTCGCCCAGCAGTCGGCGAGCCCCGGCGTCGAGGCCGGCATGTGGCTCGTCGAGCAGCCACAGGGCGGGAGCACGGGCCACGAGGACGGCCAGGGCCACCCGCCGGCGCTGACCGGCCGACAGGCGACCCACGGTCGTCCGGCGGAGCCGCCCCACCAGCCCCAGCCGTTCGAGCGCCGGCTCGGCGCGGGCCGACGAACAACCGGCCGCCCGGACGGCGAAGCGGACGTTCTCCGCCGCCGTCAGCTCGTCGTACAGGGGGGCGGCGTGCCCGAGCAGTCCCACGTGGCGGCGAACCTCGGAGCAGTCGACCCGCAGGTCGTGGCCGAGGACCACCGCCTCCCCGGACGTCACCGCCAGCAACCCGGCGCAGGTCCGCAGCAGGCTCGTCTTGCCGGCGCCGTTCGGGCCGAGCACCGCCACCACCTCTCCGGAGTCGGCGGAGAGATCGACGCCCGACAGCGCCGGGAACCGGCCGGCGAGCGCGACGGCGGTGCGGAGATGGATGGCAGGGGCCATGAACGTTCGACACATGCTACGGGTGGCCGGCGCGCCGAAGCCAAGCGGGGGACCGGTCGACCCGGCGCCCCCGGCCCGACGTGCGCCGGGATCGGCGACCGGACCGGGCGGCGGTCAACTCGTGGTCAGCCGGTGCAGCCCGAGGTCGTTCAGCAGGTCGGAGAACTGCGCCGACAGCCAGCCGAGCTGGTCGGCCAGCAAGAGGGCGCCGAAGGCGACCAGCACCGCCGCCCCCACCAGGTTGACCACCCGCAGGGCCCGCCGGGCCCGGGCGTATGCCGAGGTCAGACGCCCGAAAGCCAGGCCCGTGGCCACGAACGGCACGGCCAGGCCGAGCGAGTAGGCGAACAGCAGGACCACCCCGCCGACCAGGGTGGAACGGGCGTACGCCAGGCCGAGGACGGCCGCCAGGACCGGCCCGATGCAAGGCGTCCAGGCGAAGGCGAAGGCCATCCCGGCCACCGGCGCCGCCACCGTCCCGAGGCGGGAGGGCCGGACGTGCCACCGCCGCTCGCCCATCACCCGGGCGGCGACCGCCGAGGTCCGCGGGCCGAGGCGGCTCCAGACCCCGGCCGGGAGGGCACCGGCCAGCAGCACCGTCCCGAGGGCGACGACCACCCCCCCGGCCACGGTGGTGAGCTGGCGCTTGTGGGCCCCGAGGAGGTGACCGATCCCGGAGGCGGCCGCCCCGAGCGCCACGAAGACCAGGGTGAACCCGGCGACGAACAGCAGGATCCCCCGGAGCAGGGGGATCGACCGGCGCCCGGCGGTCGCCGGCCCCCCCGAACCGAGCTCGACCGCCGACAGCCCGCTCACCATCGACACGTACCCGGGCACCAGGGGGAGGACGCAAGGCGAGACGAAGGAGAGGACGCCCGCGCCGAACGCGACCAGCACCCCGAGTGGGTTGGCGCTGATGGTGCCGGTGATCAGCGGAGCTGGCCGCGGATCATGGCCGTGTCGGCCTCCACCATCGTGGTCACCAGGCCCGGGAAGTCGACTTCGCGGCACCACCCGAGGGTCTGTCGCGCCTTGGTCGGGTCGCCCACCAACAGGTCCACCTCGGCCGGCCGCAGGAACCGCTCGTCGACCACCACGTGCTTCTCCCAGTCGAGGCCGACCGCGTCGAAGGCCAGCTGGCAGAGCTCCCGCACCGAGTGGGTCTCCCCGGTGGCCACCACGTAGTCGTCGGGGGTGTCCTGCTGGAGCATCAGCCACATGGCCCGGACGTAGTCGGCCGCATACCCCCAGTCCCGCTGGGCGTCGAGGTTGCCCAACCGCAGCTCGTCGTCGAGCCCGAGCGCGATCCGGGCCGCCCCGTGGGTGACCTTGCGGGTGACGAACTCGAGCCCGCGCCGCGGCGACTCGTGGTTGAACAGCATCCCCGAGGAGGCGTGCAGGCCGTAGCTCTCGCGGTAGTTGACGGTGATCCAGTGGCCGTAGACCTTGGCCACCCCGTAGGGGCTGCGGGGATAGAACGGCGTGGTCTCCCGCTGGGGCACCTCGAGCACCTTGCCGAACATCTCCGACGAGCTCGCCTGGTAGTAGCGGATCTCGGGATCGACCGTGCGGATGGCGTCGAGCAACCGGGTCACCCCCAGGGCAGTGGTCTCGCCGGTCAGCACCGGCTGGCTCCACGAGGTCTGCACGAAGGACTGGGCGGCGAGGTTGTACACCTCGCTCGGGGGGTGGTCGCGCAACACGGCGATCAGGGACACCTCGTCGAGCAGGTCGCCGGCCACCAGCGTGAGCCGGTCCTGGATGTGGGCGATCCGCTCGAAGTTGACGGTGCTCGAGCGGCGCACCATGCCCACCACCTCGTACCCCTGGTCGAGCAGGAGCTCGGCCAGGTAGGAACCGTCCTGCCCGGTCACCCCGGTGATGAGCGCTCGCTTGGCCATTCTCTACTCCTGGTCGTGTCCCCCGGGACCGGCTGCAGCCCCCACGGCGGCAGATGTGGCGGAGCCCACGGTACCGCACGTCGGTGGGGCGCCCTCCGGTCCGGGGACGGCGAACGCCTACATTGCGCCCATGCCCACGGCCGCCATGGTGTCCTTCCGCCTGGGCGGTGGCGACGGGGTCTCGGTCGAGGCAGCCAAATGGCAAGCGGCCCTCGAATCCCTCGGGTACCGGGTGCGAACCGTGGCCGGCGAGGGACCGGTCGACGCGCTGCTCCCCGGCCTCGCCATCGGCGCGGACGTCCCACCGGCCGCCCCCGACCTCCGTCGGGCCCTCGGCGACGCCGAGCTGGTGGTGGTCGAGAACCTCTGCTCGCTGCCCCTCAACCCCCCGGCGGCACAGCGGGTGGCCGACGCCTGCCGCGGCCGCCCGGTCGTGCTCCACCACCACGACCTGCCCTGGCAGCGGCCTCATCTCGCCCACCATCCACCGCCACCCGACGATCCGGCCTGGCGGCACGTGACGATCAACCGGCTCAGCCAACGAGAGCTGGCGGCTCGGGGCATCGAGGCGGTGACCGTCTACAACACCTTCGACCCCGACCCACCGAGTGGCCGGCGCTCTGCGGTCCGAAGGGCCCTCGGCCTGGCCGACGACGATCGGCTCGTGCTGCAGCCCACCCGGGCGCTGCCCCGCAAGCGGGTGGGGGCGGCCATCGCGATCGCCGAGCGACTGGGCGCCGTGTACTGGCTCCTCGGCCCGGCCGAGGACGGCTTCGGGCCGGAGCTCGAGCGGCTGCTCGGGGCCGCCCGGTGCCCGGTCCGGCGGGGACCGCCCCTAGGTGACCTGGAGGGTGGGGTCCCCTTCGGGGTGCACGACGCCTACGCCGCCTGCGACCTCGTCGCCCTCCCGTCGAGCTGGGAGGGCTTCGGCAACCCGACCGTCGAGTCGGCCACCCACCGGCGCCCTCTGACGGTGGGGTGCTACCCGGTGGCGGGCGAGCTGGCCTCCTTCGGCTTCCGCTGGTTCGATTCCGAAGCGCCGGCCCCGCTCGCGGACTGGTTCGACGCGCCGGACCCCGGGCTGCTCGAGCACAACCACCGGGTGGCCCGCCGCCACTTCTCGGTCCACGACCTCCCCGAACGGCTGGCGGCCGTCCTGGCAACCCTCTGATCCCGACACCGGGCCGTCCTCGTCCCGGGGCGACCGCCGGTCGGCGCCCGGACGACCAGGGTGCCGGCTGGCCCCCGGTGAGCCGGCGGCCAGCCGG
>DAHUYA010000025.1 GCA_027315445.1 Acidimicrobiaceae bacterium
GAGCCCGGTGCTGGCTACAACTTGTTCGTCGGCGTTGGGAGTCCACGTGTCCTCAGTGGTCGACCCCGAGAGGATGAGCGGGCCGTTGTACTTTGCACTGGTCAGGTTGCCTGCGGTGTCATAGCCGTAGGTGACCGACTCGCCGGTGCTCGTCGGGTACGTGATGCTGGTCGGCGAACTCGGATAGGCGGCATCGGTGTAGCCGTAGGAGCCGGCCGTCAGTCCACGAACGCCTGGTACACGAGCTGCTTCAACTGGCTCGGGATGGGGTGGGTGCCCGAGGGAAGCAATTGGGTGAGGATGAGACCGGTGAGCTGGTTGACCGGGTCGACCCAGAAGGTGGTGCTGGCCGCACCGCCCCAGCCGTAGGAGCCGGGGGCGTCGGGCACCTTGGCGGCCGCCGGGTCAAGGGTCACCGACACGCCCAGCCCGAACCCCACCCCGCTGAAGGTGGTCTCGGAGAACAGCGGGCGCCCGATCGTCTCGAGGTCGACCCCGCCCGGCAGGTGGTTGGACGTCATGTAGTCGACGGTGCGGGTGCCGAGCAGTCGCACCCCGTCGAGCTCGCCCCGCTGCAGCAGCATCCGGGCGAACCGGTGGTAGTCGGCGGCGGTCGAGACGAGGCCGGAGCCTCCCCGCAGCAGCCGGGGCGGCTCGGTCCCGACCCGGTCGAAGTCGGCCGGCGCCGGGACCGCCCGGCGGCCCGGACCGGGGAAGTAGAGGGTGGCCAGGCGGTGCTGCTCCCCGGCCGCCACGCAGAAGCCGGTGTCGTGCATCCCGAGCGGCTCGAAGATCCGTTCGGCGAAGAACCGGTCGAGGGACTGGCCGCTGCACACCTCCACCAGCCGCCCGAGCACGTCGGTGGCGACCGAGTAGTTCCATTCCGTGCCCGGCTCGAACAGCAGGGGCACGGCCGCGAGGTCGTCGCACATCTTGGCCAGGTCGGTGCCGGGTGGCGCGCCCCACTCGTAGCCGGCAGCCCGGTACATGGCATCCACCGGATGGGCGTTCAGGAAGCCGTACGTCAGGCCGGCGGTGTGGGTCAAGAGGTGCCAGACCCGTATCGGCTCGCGCGAGGGAACGGTCGACGGCGCGCCGGCCGACCCCCTGCGGTAGACGCGGCGGTTGCGAAACGACGGCAGGTAGCGGTGGACCGGGTCCTTCAGCTCGAAGGCACCCTCCTCGTGGAGCATCATGGCGGCGACCGAGGTGACCGGCTTGGTCATCGAGTAGACGCGGAACAGGGTGTCGGGTGCCACTGCCCTGCCCGACTCGATGTCGGCCGTGCCGTAGCTCGAGGAGTGGACCACCCGGCCGCGACGGCCGAGCACGATCGTCCATCCCGGCAGCCGGCCGTCGTCGACGTAGCGGGCGAAGTGGCGGTCGAGCCGGGCCAGCCGAGACGGATCGAGGCCCATCTCGGCGGGATCGGTCTCGACCGCGGGCCCCGTCATGACCCGGAAGCTATCGGCAGGGACGGGCCGGCTCAACGAGGGCAGGGGCCTCGAGGGCGCCCGAGCACCCCGACGACGCACCGGGCCGCCCTACGCTGCAGGTCGTGCCGGACGACGCCACCGACCTGCTGGCGCTGTTCGGGGACGACTACCTGCACTTCCACGGGCCGTTCCTCACCGACGCCCGGTCCGACGCCGACGCCGACGAGGTGAAGGCGCTGCTCGACCTGCCGACCGGCGGGCGGGTGCTCGACGCCGGGTGCGGCACGGGTCGCATCGCCAACCGACTGTCCGCCCGGGGGCTGGCGGTCGTCGGGCTCGACCTCAACCGGTCGTTCGTCGAGGTTGCCGCGGCCGACGCCCGGCGGCTTGGGGTGCCCGCCCGCTTCGTGGTGGCCGACCTGGTGGCGGTGCCCCTCAACGGACCGTTCGACGGGGCGGTGATCTGGTTCAACTCCTTCGGGTACCTCCATGACGACGGGAATCGAGACGTCCTCGCCGAGCTCCACCGGTTGCTCCGTCCCGGCGGCATCCTCGTGGTCGACACCATCCACCACGACGGGTTCGTCCGGCACTTCACCCCCGCGCCCGAGGTGTCGGTCATGGACACCGAGGAAGGGGTCCTGCTCGACGGGTTGAGCTTCGACCCGCTCCGGGGTCGGGTGGTCATCGCCCGCACGGTCGTGCGGGCCGGGGTGACCCGCCGCAGCACGCACTCGTTGCGGCTCCCGACGGTGCCCGAGTGGCGGGGCTGGCTGGCGGGCGCCGGATTCACGGCCGCCGCCTTCACCGGTGACGGCGGCGGCTCCCTCGACGTCGACAGCTGGCGCATGGTGATCCGGGCGAGGGCCTGAACCGGCGCCCGGCCAGTGCCCTCAGGCGGCCCTCAGGCGGCCCTCAGGCGGCGGCGAGCCGGTAGGTGGTCCCCGAGCTGCTCTGCACCCAGGCGTCGGGCAGGGCCGCCGCCAGCGCGTGCTGCGCCCGCCAACCCGAGCAGTGGCCCGGCACCAACAGGTCGGGTGCCATCTCGGCCAGCGCGGCCACGGTCGGACCGATGATCGGCTCGAAGGCCGGACCGCCGAGGTGGAAGCCCCCGAGAAGTGCGTAGAGCCGGTCGACCCCGGTGAGCCGCATGGCGTGGCGGGCGATGTTGACCACGCCGGCATGGCCGCAGCCGGTGAGCACGACCAGCCCCCTCCCCCGCACGTGGACCACCAGGGCCTGGTCGTCCACCACCGCCGCGTCGTGGTGCCAGCCGTGGCCGTCCCAGGCCTGATGGCTGGGGGGCATGCCCCGCTCGAACTCGGTGGTCCGGTCGATCTCGCCGGTGACGAGGACGCATCCCTCGAGCAGCAGCGACGGCTGCCGCCGCTCCACCACCTCGAACCCCTCGCCGGCCAGGGCGGCGGGGGACAGCGTGGGCAGCTCGACGGGGGGCGCCCCGGGCACCGAGACCCGCCGCCTGGTCCACACCGCAGGGTGGACGGTGAGCGGGAGGCCACGGCGGCCCCGCAGACGGGCCAGGCCGGGGAACCCGCCGGCGTGGTCGAAGTGCCCGTGGCTCAGGACCACACCCTGAAGGTCGGCCAGGTCGAGCCCGAGGCGTTCGACGTTGCCGGCCATGCCCTCGGGGGAGACCCCCGTGTCGAAGAGGACGGAGGTGCGGGTGGTGCCGCGGCGGACCGACACGAGCGCCGAGAAGCCGTGCTCGGCCACGAGCCCGGCCCCCGTCCGCCCGCCCTCGAACTGCGGCGCCTCGACCTGCCCGGTGCCGAGCGGCGGTCGGTCCACCCCGCCGGCCGAGACCAGCAGGGCGTCGAAGGTGTTGTCGACCAGGGTCGTGATGGTGATCTCGTCGACCGGCGGCAGCCGGATCGGATCGACCGCCGGGCCCTCCACCGGTCGGGGGGCACCCGCCCCGCGACCCGCCCCGCCGCCCGTGCACATGGGGGGCTCAGCAGCCCGTCCAGGGGCGGTCGCGACGGGCGGGCACCGGCCTGTGCCACCACCGGCCGCTGAACCGCCACGCCGCGTGGTCGCGGGCCCTCGGGGGGGCGAGGGCCGCCGGGCGGAGCTGCTCGAGGGCGGCCGCCACCAGCGCGGCCACCACGGGGTCGGGGCCCGGGCGCGGGCGAAGGCCCAGGGACGCGCCGGCAGCCCCGGCAGCGGGCGGCGGCTCGCCGCGCCGGCTCACAGCGGGACGTTCCCGTGCTTGCGTTTGGGCAGCTCCTCGCGCTTGGAGGCCAGCATCTGGAGGCTGCGCACGAGCACGCGGCGGGTGTCGGCCGGCGAGATGACGTCGTCGACGTAGCCCCGCTCGGCCGCGATGTACGGGTTGGCGTAGCGCTCGGTGTACTCCTCCACCAGCTCGGCCCGCCGGGCGACCGGGTCGCCGGCCTCGGCCAGTTCCCTGCGGTAGACGATCTCCACGGCCCCCTGCGGTCCCATCACCGCCAGCTCGGCCGACGGCCAGGCGTAGGCGAGGTCGGCCCCGATCGACTTGGAGTTCATGACCACGTAGGCGCCGCCGTAGGCCTTGCGGGTGATGATCTGGATGCGAGGCACGGTGGACTCGCAGTAGGCGTACAGCAGCTTGGCGCCGTGGCGGATGATCCCGCCGTACTCCTGGTCGGTGCCCGGCATGAACCCGGGCACGTCGACGAAGGTCACCAGCGGGACGTTGAAGGCGTCGCAGGTCCGGACGAAGCGGGCCGCCTTCTCGGAGGAGTCGATGTCGAGCACGCCGGCCAGCACCGCCGGCTGGTTGCCGACGATGCCCACCACCCGGCCGTCGATCCGGGCGAAGCCGCAGGTGATCGACATCGCCCAGTGGGAGTGCACCTCGAGGTACTCCCCGTCGTCGACCACCGCCGTGATCACCTTCTTCATGTCGTAGGGCTGGTTGGGCGACGACGGCATGAGGTCGACCAGCTCGGGGGTGGCCCGCTCGGGGTCGTCGCCCGACACCGAGGTGGGGGGCTCCTCGAGGTTGTTGGACGGCAGGAACGACAACAGGTACCGGACGTCGTCGAGGCACGCCTTCTCGTCGGGCGCCACGAAGGTCGCCACCCCCGACTTGGTGGCATGGCTCATGGCGCCGCCCAGCTCCTCCAAGGTCACGTCCTCACCGGTCACCGTCTTCACCACGTCGGGGCCGGTGATGAACATGTGCGAGGAGCCCTGCACCATGAAGATGAAGTCGGTCATGGCCGGCGAGTACACGGCCCCCCCGGCGCAGGGGCCCATGACCACGCTGATCTGGGGGATGACCCCCGACGCGGTGACGTTGCGGTGGAAGATGCCGCCGTAGGAGTGCAGCGACACCACACCCTCCTGGATGCGGGCCCCGGCGCCGTCGTTGAGCCCGATCATCGGGACCCCGGTGGAGGCGGCCAGGTCCATCACCTTGTGGATCTTCTCGGCGAACACCTCGCCCAGGGCGCCGCCGAAGACGGTGAAGTCCTGGGAGAAGATGCACACCCGCCGGCCGTCGATCGTCCCGAAGCCGGTGACCACGCCGTCGGTGTACGGGCGGTTGTCCTCGAGCCCCATGCCGTGGGCCCGGTGGCGGGCCAGCATGTCGAGCTCCTGGAAGGACCCGTCGTCGAGGAGGTACTCGATCCGCTCGCGGGCGGTCATCTTCCCCTTGGCGTGCTGGCGTTCGACCGACTTGGCGCTGCCGGCGTGGAGCGCCTGCTCCTTGCGCGCCGCCAGGTCCTCGAGCCGCTGGGACATCGAATGCTCCATGGCCTGGAGGCTATTCCGCCCGGCCGGGCACGCCGAATCGGGAGCCCCGGGGCCGCGACCGCGGTGCGAGGGCTACTCCTCGACCAGCTCGATCAGGGTGCCGAAGGCGGACTTGGGGTGGACGAAGGCCACGGTGGTGCCCCGGGACCCCGGCCGTGGCGCCTGGTCGATGGCCCGCCCGCCGTGGTCCTTCACCGCCTGCAGGGCGGCGGCGCAGTCGGCCACCCGGTAACCCACGTGGTGGATGCCCTCGCCCCGGGTCTCGAGGTACCGGGCGACCGTCGAGTCGTCCCGGACGGGGGTGAGCAGCTGCACGTAGGAGTCGGCCACCTTGAGCAGGGCCTCCTCCACCCCGTCGGAACCGACCACCTCGCGGTGGGCGACGGTCGCCCCGAACACCTCGCCGTACCAGGTGATGGCGGCCTCGAGGTCGCGCACGGCGATGGCCACGTGGTCGATCTCGGTCAGCAGGCCGCCTGGCAGCCCGGTCGCCGGAGCGCCGACCCCCGACGCGTCGGTGCTCATGCCCCGTGCCGCCGGAAGAGGGCGATCCTGTCCTCGCCGACCTTGGCCCGCAGGTCGTGGTCGTCGATGCCGAGCCCCTCCTCGGGCGCCAGGCAGAGCACCCCGATCTTCCCCTCGTGCAGGTTGCGGTGGACCTGGTAGGTGGCCTCCCCGACGTCGCGGAGCGGGTAGACGGCGGAGAGCGGCGGCAGGATCTTCCCTTCGCAGATCAGCTGGTTGGCGTCCCAGGCCTCCCGGTAGTTGGCGAAGTGCGAACCCTTGATGGTCTTGAGCTTCATCCAGAGGTGCCGGTTGTCGTACTCGATCATGTAGCCCGAGGTGGCGGCGCACGTCACGACGGTGCCGGCGCGCTTGCACACGAACACCGAAGCCCCCATCGTCTGGCGGCCGGGGTGCTCGAACACGATGTCGGGGTCGTCGCCCACCAGGGAGCGGATGTCCTTGCCGAGCCGCCGCCACTCCGACTCGTCCTGGGTGTGCTCGTCCCTCCAGAACCGGTAGCCGGCCGCCCGCCGGTCGATCACCGCCTCGACGCCCAGGTCGTGGAGGAGGTCCACCTTCTCCGGGGACGACACCACCGCCACCGGGATCCCCCCGCCGTTGAGCACGTACTGCACGGCGTAGCTCCCGATGCCCCCGCTGGCCCCCCAGACCAGCACCCGGTCACCCTGGGCCATGGCCGCCCCGTTGGGGGACACCAGCATCCGGTAGGCGGTCGAGTTGCAGAGGGCGTTGACCGCCGCCTCCTCCCACGAGAGGTGGGCGGGCTTGGGCATGAGCTGGTTGGCCCGGACGACGGCGATGTCCGCCAGCCCGCCGAAGTTGGACTCGAAGCCCCAGATCCGCTGGTTGGCCGCCAGCATCGAGTCGTCGTGGGCCGACGGGTCCTGGTCGTCCACGTAGTTGCAGTGGACCGTGACCTTGTCGCCCGGCCGCCAGTTGCGCACCGCCGAACCGACGCGCAGCACCACCCCCGAGGCGTCGGAGCCGACCACGTGGTGGTCGAGGGCGTGCCGGGCACCCCACCTCCCCTCGCGCCCCAGACGGTCGAGGAAACCGAACGTGGGGAGGGGCTCGAAGATCGACGTCCAGACGGTGTTGAAGTTGATCGAGGAGGCCATGACGGCCACGTAGGCCTCGTCGGGCGCCAGCTCGGGCAGGGCCACCTCGTCGACGTGCAACGACTTGCGCGGGTCCTTGTCGGCCGAGTCCACGCCCTCGAACATCCCCGCCTCGCCCCGGACGACGAAGGCCGCCCGGTAGGACTCGGGCATGGGCAGCCCGGCCAGTTCGTCACCTCCCGCCCCGGCCAGCACGGCTTGCAGGATCTCGCTCACGGGCACCGACGATACCCGGACCCGTAGTATTGGGACCCGAGCGGGCGTCGCCGTCCGTTCGCCCAGCACAGACCGGTCGTGGGGGAGCTCCCCCGCCCCCGGCACCGCCGCCCGTCGCCAGGAGCGGCCGAACGTGGAGGTCAATCGCATGTCGGGTTCGGTGATCGTCGCAGGGGCGCGGACGCCCATCGGAAAGCTCTCGGGGGCCTTCGCCTCGTTCAGTGCCATGGACCTCGGTGGCTTCGCCATCGCGGCCGCCCTCGAGCGGGCCGGGCTGGCTCCCGACCAGGTGGACTACGTCCTGATGGGTCAGGTGATCCAGGCCGGGCAGGGGCAGATCACCGCCCGGCAGGCCGCAGCGAAGGCCGGGATCCCGATGAACGTCCCGGCCACGACCGTGAACAAGGTGTGCCTGTCCGGGCTCAACACCATCTACCTGGCCGACCAGATGATCAACGCGGGCGACGCCGAGATCGTGGTGGCCGGCGGCATGGAGTCGATGACCGCCGCCCCGCACCTGTTGCCGGGCGCACGGTCGGGGTTCCGTCTGGGCGATGCCACCCTGGTGGACTCGATGATGTACGACGGGCTGACCTGTGCGTTCGACCAGTGCGCCATGGGCCTGGCCACCGAGCGGTACAACCAGGTGGCCGGGGTCAGCCGCGAGCGCCAGGACGCATTCGCCGCCGCCTCCCACGAGAAGGCCGCGGCTGCCGCCAAGGAGGGCCGGCTGGCCGAGGAGATCGTCCCGGTGAGTGTGCCCCAGCGCAAGGGGGACCCGCTGCTGGTGGACACCGACGAAGGGGTCCGGCCCGGGACCACCGCCGAGTCGCTGGCCTCGCTGAAGCCGGCGTTCGACAAGGCAGGCTCGATCACGGCCGGCAACGCCTCACAGATCTCCGACGGCGGGGCGGCGGTGCTCGTGATGTCCAAGGCCAAGGCGGCCTCGCTCGGGCTCACCCCGCTCGGCGAGCTGATCGGCTACGGCCAGGTGGCCGGGCCCGACACCTCCCTGCTGACCCAGCCCTCGCGTGCCATCGCCCAAGCCCTGGGCAAGGCAGGCGTCGAGCTGGGCCGGGTCGACCTCTTCGAGATCAACGAGGCCTTCGCCGCGGTGGGGCTGGCCTCCGCCGACGAGCTCGGGATCCCCGAGGAGAAGATCAACGTGAACGGCGGGGCGATCGCCCTGGGGCACCCGGTCGGCATGTCGGGGACCCGGGTGGCGCTCACCGCCCTCTACGAGCTGAAGCGCCGGGGCGGCGGGACGGCGGCGGTCGCCCTGTGCGGCGGTGGGGGCCAGGGCGACGCGGCGGTGCTCCGCACGGTCTCCTGACGGCGAGGAGGCTGACGGCGCGGCACCGTCGGGATCGCCGTCGTCAGTAGGGCGGGGTCGACAGGCTGACCAGGGTCGCCGTGCCCAGGGCCAGCGCGGACCAATGGTCGACCGGCACCTCGAACAGCGCCAGGGCGCAGGTGGGGACCCCGCGCCGCTCGACCTGTCGGCGACCGGCCCGGTCCTCGGCCGAGGACAGTGCCTCGGTGAGCAGGTGCATGGTGGGGTTGTGGCCGATCACCATGGCGGCGCGCGCCCCGTCGTCGACCAACCGGAGTTCGTCGAGCACCCCCTCGGGGGGAGCGCCGTAGAGGGACCGGAGGAAGGTGACGGCCGGGGCCGGATCGAGCACGGCCAGCGCCCGCTCCGCGGTCTGGACCGTACGGGTGGCGGTGGAGCACAGCACCACCTGCGGCAGGGCGTCGGGCGGAAGGCCCAGCCGGTCACCACCCGGGCCGAGCCGTCGGGCCAGGGCGTCGGCGTCGCGGCGGCCGCGGGGCGCCAGCGGCCGCTCGTGGTCGGTGCCCCCCGGTGGGGGGTCGGGCACCGTCTTGGCGTGCCGTAACAGCCACAGCAGCTTGCCGCCCGGTTCGGCGGGGGGCGCCATCAGGCGTCGAGCTCCCGGCGCCCCTCGAGGGCCCGCCCGAGGGTGAGCTCGTCGGCGTACTCGAGGTCGCCGCCGACCGGCAGGCCGCTGGCCAACTTGGTCACCCGGAAGCCGAACGGGGTGAGCAGCTTCGCCAGGTACATGGCTGTGGCCTCCCACTCGAGATTGGGGTTGGTGCAGAGGATGACCTCCTCGGTCCCCTCCTCGTCCACCCGTTGCAGGAGCTCCTTCACCCGCAGTTGCTCGGGCCCTACCCCCTCGAGCGGGTTCAGGGCGCCCTGTAGGACGTGGTAGCGGCCCTTGAACTGCCCGGTCCGCTCCACGGCCACGATGTCACGGGGATCCTCCACCACGCAGGTGACGGTCACGTCACGGCGCTCGTCGGAGCAGACGGCGCACATGCCGCCCCCCTCGGCCACGTTGAAGCACCGGGTGCACAGGGTCGTCCTCTCCTTGACCGCCACGATGGCGTCGGCCAGGCGAAGGGCGTCCTCGGTCGGCACCCGGAGCAGGTGGAAGGCCATCCGCTGGGCCGACTTCGGCCCCACCCCCGGGAGCCGTCCGAGCTCGTCGATCAGCGCCCGGAGGGGAGCGGTGTACACCTACTCGGTCACCTCCTCGGCACCCGGGAAGGCCTCGAAGAGCCTGGCCTCGGCCGACGACTCGACCGACGCCATGCCAGGGTCCTCGGGGTCGAAGTCGTCGTCGCCCAGGTCGTCGATCTCCACCGGGTCGGGGGCCTCGGCCGGCGGGCCGTTCGCGCCGGCGGTCGACGGGGCGAAGGGCGGCGGTTGCCCACCCGTCCCCGCCGGCACGGCGGACGGTGCTCGCTCCCCCCCATCCACCACCAGCTCGAGGGCAACCGGGACCCCGAAGTGGGCAGAGAGGGCCGACTCGACCATGGTTCGCACCTCGGCGGCCCGGTCCCGGTGGGCGGCGTTGGGCAGGGCGAAGGCGGCGCGCCCGTCGGCGACGGCCACGAAACGCCCGGCGCCGAACACCGCCTTGGCCCGGGCGGGCAGCGAGCGCAGGACGTGATCACCCCACGCCTCGACGAGGGCATCCCGGTCGGGGAGCTCCCCGGGCGGGGCGCCCGCCTGCACCGGCTCGGGTTCGGCGTCCGGTGGGTCTCCGGGGACGTCGGGGGCGGCGGGTCCCGACGCAGCTTCGCCCGGTGCGGCCCCGGCGGCCGCCCGCTGCCGCCGCAGGGCGCCGATGGTGGGGCGGCTCGCGGGATCGCCGTCTCGTTCGGTGGGTGGCGGCGCCGTCGGGGCCGGTTCGCGGGCCGGAACGGGCCCGGCCGGGGGCGCCGTCGGGGCCGTGCGGCCGAGAGACCTGGTGCCGGCGACCTGCTGCTCGAGCCGGGACACCCGGTCGGCCAGGGCCGCTGCCGACTCGTCGAGGTCCGCCCGGGCCAGGCGCACCACCGACACCTCCAGCACGACCCGTGGGTCGGGGGCGTCGCGCATGTCGACCTGGGCACGGCCGAGCGTCTCCATCGCCCGGACCAGTCGGGGCAACCCGAGCCCCTCGGCGTGACCGGCCAACCGATCCCGCTCGGAGCCGGTGGCGTCGGCCAGTTGGGGGGCCAGGGCCACCAGGAAGGCCTGGCGCAACTCGTCCACCAGCTCGGCCGCCAGCTGCTGGGGGCCCCAGCCGGCCTCGTGCAGGGCGGACAGCGCCAGCAGCGCCTCGCCGGCGTCCTCGTGGCAGAGGGCGTCGACGACCGCCGCCAGCTCCGGGCGGGTCTCGACCGCCGAGCCGGCGGCCGCCACCTGATCGAGTGCCGAGAGCGTGTCCCGGGCCGACCCCCGGCCGCGCCGGACGGCCACCGCCAGCGCCTCCTCGTCGAGCTGGAGGCCGGCCTCCGCGTTCACGTCCCGTACCAACCCGGCCAGGGTCTCGGCGCCCAGAAGCCGGAACTCGAAGTGCTGGGTCCGGCTCCGGATGGTCGGTGGCACCTTCTGGGGATCGGTGGTGGCGAGCACGAACACCACGTGGCCGGGCGGCTCCTCGAGCGTCTTGAGCAGGGCGTTGGCCGCCGCATTGGACAGCATGTGGACCTCGTCCACGATGTAGACCTTCCACCGCCCCGGCGTTCCCAGGGCGGCGTGGGCGATCAGGTCGCGCATGGCCTCCACCCCGTTGTTGGAGGCCGCGTCGAGCTCGTGGACGTCGAGCGAGGTCCCTCGGGCGATCTCCACGCACGAGGGGCACCGACCACACGGCTCCCCCCCCTGCGGATCGGCGCAATTGAGCGCCCGGGCGAGGATCCTCGCGGTCGACGTCTTCCCGGTCCCCCGCGGGCCGCTGAACAGGTATGCGTGGGCGACGTGGGCGTCGCGCACCGCGCTGCGCAGCGCGAGCACCACGTGCGGTTGGCCCCGGAGCTCGTCGAACCTCCCCGGACGGAACCGCCGGTAGAGCGAGACGAACCCGTCGCCTGCCGTTGCCGGTCCCTCGCCCGCGGCCGTCCCAGCCACCTCGACCTCAGCCATGCCGCAGCTCCATCGAGCGGCGAGCCTACCGGCGGGAACCGACAGGCCCCGGCGTCGGATCGGCAGGCCGGTCGTCGTCCGTTCCGGGGCCCGGGTGGTCACGCCGGGCGGCGCCGTGGCCCGGTGCGATGGCCAGGTTGACTACGGCACACGGCCTCACCCGCTGAGAGCTGCTGCCTTCCGACCCTGACTCGGTTCACGGGCGGCCGTTGCGCAGGACCCGGCCATCGCACCCGACCACGGCGCGGCCGCCAGGTTACCGTCCGGCGGCGACGACCCTGTCACCCGGTCAGGGGGCCAGCGCCCAGACCAGTCGGATGTGATCGACCTCGCCGGCAACCAGGGTGATCCTCCGGGGTCGGCCGCAGAGAGGCGACGAGGTGGCCGACGCCGACGGACCGCACCCCGTCACCGTGTACGTCCCTGGGCGGAGCGGGATCCTGAAGCGCCCCGACGGCCCGACGGGCTTCTCCACGACGATCGGCTCGAGCGTGAACGCCACCGTCACCGTCCCGGCCGTCGGATGGAACCCTCCGGGATATGCCCCGCCCTCGAAACCGAGCTCGCCGACCAGCAGCGCCGGGGCGACTCGGTCGACCGGCGGCGACGTGGCGGCGGCCACCGGGGCGACCGGCGGCGACGTGGTGGCGGCCACCGGGGCGACCGCCGGCCCGATGACGGCGGCGACCGCCGGCCCGATGACGGCGGCGGCGACGACCGAAGCGACGGCGGCGATCTTCCTCGTGTGGGACATCGCGAGCTCCCTTCCGTCGGCGGGCGCACCCCGCGCCGAACTTCTACGCCCGGGCGAAGAGCGGGTCAAGCGAGTTCATCGGCCGTTCGCGAAAGTCGTCGGGTCGGCCCTGTCCGACACGGGTCCCCGGCCGGCGGCTGCAGCCGTCCACCCCTCGGTGTGCCGTGCCGGCTCGGATAGCCTGTCAAGGCTGTACTTCCCGGAGGCGTGCGAGAGCGGCCGAATCGGCACGATTGGAAATCGTGTGTGGGGCAACCCACCGTGGGTTCAAATCCCACCGCCTCCGCTCGGGGGTCCTTACGAAACGGGTGACGAAACCCGTACCCGGGAGGACCGCGAGGGCCCAATGGGCCACCAGCAGGGGGCTGAGGTCACTCGCCGCGCGTCTGCGGCAGTCCCGCCGGCCATCCTGCCCCTCCCCGCCAGCATGGTCGGCGGTGTAGAGGTGCGGGCGGGCGCGTGGAAGCAGCGTTCCCCCAGGATCAGGCGGCGGCCGGCTGCGGCGGACCGGCGCGGGATGGAAGGAGCCGGTCGCCCACTGCCGCTGACGCTGCTGCGGTCAGCTCCTCGAACCCGTGGTCGGGGTCGTCGGGCCCGCACAACGGATCGGTGAAGTCCCGGCCCTCCGCCCACGACCGCAGCAGCCGGATGTTCGTCGCCGCCACCTCGCAGGCGGCGAGGATGGAGGTCTTCACGATGCCGACCACCCGGTGCCATCCGCGTCGGACGTTCTCGGTCGACGGGTTCTTCATGTTGCCGAAGAAGCCCTCGACGTGGTGCGCCTGGCGTAGGACTCGATCCACTCGGGGCTCCCCCAGTACAGCGTCTGGCGAAGCTTCGGCGACGGTGCCCGGGATGGTGACCGTGCGCTGCGTACAGCACTTGAGCGCCGTCGCCTTCGCGGGTGCGTACTCGACCTCGGGCGTCCCTTGGGGTACTAGAGCTGAGGCCGGGCAGTTGGGACAGACCACCTTGCTCGCTTGTGCCGGGCACTCCCAGCGTTCCTTGCCCTGGTTCTTCGCCATCGGACGGGCGTTCTGGACGCGCCGGAAGGCGGCGAGCTGGCGAACGGCGATCTTTGCGTCGAACTCCTCGAGCTCCCGGTTCGCCTTCTCCTGGTTGGCCACCTCCGCGGCAGATGCCTTCTTGCGCGTCGGTCCGAGGACCAGCTTGGTCGGGCGGTTGATGATCGCGAGATCGTCGACCGTCGAGTCGTGGCGTGCCGCTTGCTCTTCGAGCACCTGCGTGCAGTGGGGCGTCCCGTCGATCATGCCAATTGCCCTCGAAGTCCCGAAGACCGCGATCGTTGGGGTGGAGGTCGAACCCCTGGTCGATGCCGCGGCGCCGCTGCTTGTCGGCCCACCGCTCGGCGCTCACGTAGGACCAGGCACGGTCGTTCAACAACAAGCGCACATCATCGCCAGGTGCGATCAAGCGGTCGAGGAGCGTGAGCCCGGGCTCGACGACGTCGGTCGCAAGCGGGCGGAGCGTCAACGCGTAGGTGAGCTTCGGAAGTGCGGATGGGTCCTCGCCCACTTCGGGGACACCGACGAGGTTGTAGAGCTCGTAGCCGAAGCACTTGGTCGACTTGTTGTCGTAGCCGGGTGCGAAAGCCCCAGCGCTCATCAGGGTCGAAGGAGTAACCCTCGCCTCCGGTCGCGTCCAAGCCGTGCTCTTCTGAGCCATCAGATGTCTCGACTGTCGCCGGTTCCGAAGCGCCCGATGCCGCGTCCGCCGATCGCTTCTTGCCTCTGGCCCAGGACTCGAGGCCGGTCGTCGAGTGCGAGCGAGGTCGGCCGAGGAAGGTGCTCTGGGAGCGAGGCTTCGATGATCTTGTCGAGCACGTGCTGGAGCGCACCAGCGCGCACTTCGCGGTCTTCGGGCGCGAGGTCGGGAAGACGGCCCTCGGTGTAGGCCAGCCTCTTTTCGATCGCTTCGAGGAGGTAGCGCACCTGTCGGATCGAAAGCGATCGTGGTTCGGCACCGGGCCCGGGTCGGTACTCGGTCCCGAGCGCGATGCGTGCGGACAGCGCCAGGTTCTTGGTCAGCGTGGCGTGGACGTTCACCAGGGTGAGCGGGCGCTTGTCGCCCACCGTGAGCAGCACGCCGGCCAAGAAGACGTCGACCTTCAGCTGCCGGGGCGGCCGGTGCCGCTCGGGTTCAACGTGGCGTCCAGGTCGCGGTGGATCCCGGTGCGACGGACCGCGTCGATCGTGCGGTCGAGGGTGCAGCGCCGGATCATCGCGCTGCCTTCCCGAGCTTCGTCCAGGCACTTGGGCCCTGGTCCTCGACCACCCGCAGCAGGCGCGCGACGTCCGTCGGTGTGGGCGCGGGCAGTAGGGCACGAGGTCGACAAGGGTGCGAGCGCTGCGCAGCCCCGCCGCGCCCAAGAGCGCACCGAGGGGCACTGGCGCCGACATGGCAGCGACGGGCCACGTGGCCCGCAGCCGCGACGCGCTGAGCTCGACATCTTGGCCGTTGGCCGTCACCGCCTGCGTGCGGGCGGCGCTGGTCACGTTGCGGCGCTTGGGTCGTTGCCGTAGAGGGGACGGTCCTCGCCGCGCCGCTCGGCCCGATGGATTGCGAGGACCTCGCGCAGCAGCTCCTCGTAGCAGGCGCGCACGATGACGAGGCGCGCCCGGGGGCCGGGGACATTGATGCCGAGGGCGCGGCCCTGCCCCCCGAGGTCCACCTCGACGATGTGGCGAGGGGTGACCTTAGGGACGATGAGCGCACGAGACTGGGAGAAGCGGGTCCTTTCGGCAAAGGGCGGCGAGGAACGAGTCGCCGAGATCGATCAGGAGCTCCTTCTCGCCAACCGGCTCACGGCGTTGCGTGAAGGCGCTGGGCTCAGCCAGCGTGACCTCGCGAAACGCCTGGGCGTCTCCCAGCCACGCGTCGCCGCCATCGAACGCTCGCACAACGTGACGATCGAGGTACTCGAGCAGTACGTCGAGGCGCTCGGCGCAAAGCTCGAAGTGAACGTCGTCAAGGGCCACCGGAAGACCCGGCTGCTTGGGGCGAACAACGAGGCTGCCACGTCAGCCTGACCCCTGACACATACTGGCGGCGTTCGTCGGGAGGGACTCGCACCGACCGCCGGCTCAAGGAGATGGTTCAGGCTTCGCATTCAAGTCGGCTGGCAACCTCACGGTAGCGACTTACAGGAATCAGATGGACGCCATCGAAGAGTCCCGACGCGCGGATCTCGGCAATCATTGAACAGGCCAACTCGACACCAGCATCAGGGTCTTGCTCGATGAGAGCGATGACATCCTCGGGCACCTGGAGTTGGGGCACGTCGGCAGACAACTTCCGAGCCATCGCCACGCTGGGGACCACCATGACCCCGGCGAACACGGAACCTCGAAACTCCACCGACGTACGCCAGTCGAGAAGCTTTGGGACTGAGAAGCCAACTTGCACGAAAAGAGCGTCGGCGTCGTGCTTCCACGTTGGGAGCGGCGCCAAGCCGGACGTGACCGCGACTCGGAAGCCTCTCGTCGTTCCACTCAGCCCCACGGGGAACGACCGGGCTTCGCGCAACATCCCACGGACAGTCAGGTCTCCACTCCGGAATCCGGACGCTGGGCGGTCTCCGTAGACGAAGAGGAAGTCGTCGACCCCGTATGCGGCCGCGGTGAGCAGATCTCGACGGAATCCGAGAAGGTTGCGGTCCCGGGCGTTCAAGCAGGCAATTGCCCGCCCGCCCATCTGAGAGACCTCGTGGGCGACTGCAACACTCGATACGGTGGCTCGTCCCAGGTGGTTGTCGGGAATCAGAAATGCCGTAGCCACCTTGCTAAGGACACCGATCTGATGCCGGACGTGCATGAGATCCGAGCGGGTGGCGGGCTCCACCTCGCAGATCACCTCGAATTCCACAGACATGACTTGAGGATAGAACCCTGTCCCCAAACGCACCCCGTTACCAAGCTCGTGAACGTCCCCGAACCGCCGGCTCGCGGGGCCCCTGCCCCGGCAGCGACGCCGATCTGCTGAGACTGGCTCGTGGGATACATCCGCAAGCACAAGATGTTGCGATCCAGCCGTCGTCCGGCGCCACAGGGCACCGTTGCGTCGTCCTGGAGATCTCCACCAGAGCATCGAGCAACGCCGTGACCTGGGCTAACACCGTGTGTCCACAGGCGTCTGGGGCAGTGTGCAGAATGGGATTGCGCGTCGGTAGCACCCTGCTACAGTTGTATGCAGGGTGATACGAAGGAGCGCTTGGCATGGCTGATGACCGCATGACCCGCTTTGAGGCTGGGCTGTTCGAGTCAGCTATCGAGGAGGGGCGCCGGGAGAACCGCTCAGCCCGTCAGCAGCTCGAACACTGGAGCCGCCTGGGGAGGGAGCTCTCCGCGTACGAAACCGGCACCCGGCGGCGCATCGCAGCGGCCGTCCGCGGGGAGGTGCCACTGTCTGCACTGGCGACCGAGGAGCGCCTTGTTGCCAACGTGGAGTTGGATGTC
>DAHUYA010000049.1 GCA_027315445.1 Acidimicrobiaceae bacterium
CGACCAGACCCCGGGCCCGACCGCTCAGCGGGTGCGGCCGACCCGGTCTGCGCCCCCCGCCGGCGGCCGCCGGCGCCGGGTGGCGGCTCGAGCGGCGACTGCCAGAGCCTCGAGGGGCACCGGCCACCCGAACACGGCCCAGGTCGCCCCGGCCTCGGCCATCTCCGGCACCAGCGCCTCGACCGACGCCTCGGCGGCGACCTCGTCCGTCCCCGGCTCCGGGGTCGTGCCGCCCCAGGTCACCTCCGAGTGCTCGGCCTGCAGGGCGACCGCCTCGGGAGTCGCCCCCCAGAGGTTGACCGCCACCCCCTCCGCCTCGGCGATGGCCACCGTCCGGCGTGCCCCCCCTCCCACCCAGACCGGGATCCCCCGCTCCCGGAGCGAGCGCACGCAGTGAGCCAGCGCATCGCGACGCTCGGCGGCCGGGGCGAAGGGGACCCCGAACGCCTCGTTCTCGGGGGCGCTCAGCCGGTCCCCGGTCCCGAGGGCGCCGATGACCCGGTCGGGCGCCAAGAGCCCGAGGGCGTCGAACTCGGCGAGGAGGACCTGGTCGGGGACCAGGCCCACCCTGGCCACCAGCGGGCCGAGCCACACCCGCTCGGTGATCGCGGCCACCGCGCCGAGGAGGGGGAAGGGCGCCATGGCAGGACGCTCGGGCTGTCCGAGCGGCCACAGATGGTCGTAGCAGAAGACCCCGTCCACCCCGGCCTCCTCGGCCCGGCGGGCCACCGCCAAGGTCTCCTCGACCGTATGGCGGAACGTCGGGAGGACGACCCCCGTCCTCACGCCAGCCCGCCGGTCCGCGACGCCAGGGCGGCACCCACCGCCCCCGCCCGCTCCCCCAGGGCGGCCGGCACGATCTCGATCGCCGGACGAACGCCGCCACCCTCCACCAGCTCAGCAAACGCCCGACGGGTGGGGGAGAGCAGGACCTCGCCCGCCTCGACCAGCCCCCCGCCGAGGACGATCCTCGAGGGGTCGAGCACGGCGGTGAGGTTGGCCAGGCCGAGGGCGACCCACCACCCCAGCTCCTCCATGACCCCGAGCGCCCCCTCGTCCCCGAGCAGCGCCGCCCGGGTGACATGCTCCCCCCGGACGTCGTCCGGCTCGCCGCCGGCCAGCGCCACCACCTCGTGGAGCTGGCCCGCATAGGCCGCTTCCCGTGCCAGCCGGCCGAGGCCCCCGCCCGAGGCGTAGCGCTCCCAGCAGCCGCGGCGCCCGCAGGCGCAGGGCGGACCGTCACGGTCGACGATCATGTGGCCGACCTCGCCGGCGAAGCCGGCGGCACCCACCAGCACCCGGCCTCCGGACAGCAGCGAACCGCCGATGCCGGTCCCGAGGGTGATGACCAGGACGTTGTCCCCCTCGGCGGCAGCCCCCATTCGGTGCTCGGCCGCCGCCGCGCAGTTGGCGTCGTTCTCGACCACGACCGGCAGGTCCCCCACTCGCTCGGCGACCAGCCCGGCCACGTCGGCGCCGCTCGCACCCTGCAGGTTGGGGGCGAAACGCAGCACCCCCTGGCGATCGAGCATCCCGGGGACCCCCACGCCGACGCCCAGAGGCAGCGACGGAGCCGCCTGGCCGGGGGTCGGTCCGGGGGCGGGGTCCCGAGTCGACGTTCGCCGGCCGTCGGGGGCCGGCAGCCCGAGGCTCTCGTAGAGCCGGCGCACCACCTCCCCGACCGTGTCGGCAACCTCCCCCGCCGCCTTCCCCCGGGCCGACGCCGGCGGGTCGGCCGCGTCGTGTGGGGTGGGCACCCGAGCCTCGGCCACCACGGCGTCGGCGGCGTCGAGCGCCACCCCGAGCACCTTCGTCCCCCCGATGTCGATCCCCAGGTGCAACGGCGACGCCCCGGCCGACGCTCCCTCGGCCTGACCGGCGGGGCGGGGCACGGGAACGGGAACGGGAAGAGGTCCGGGCCCCGGTCGGCTCGACGGGCCGGCGGCTGTCGGGGGTGGGGTGCGGGACGGTCGGCCGCCGCTCACCGGGCTCACCCGGCGGACTCGACCCGAGCCTTCAGCTCCCGCAAGGCGGTCGCCATGATCCTGCTCTGGGCCCGCATCTTGATGAACCCGGGAATCGGGACACGCAGCTCCACCTCGAGGTGGTAGGTGACATCGGTGCCCCCGCCGTCCGCCGCGTCGAAGATGTAGGTCCCGTCGAGCTTGGTGGTGATGTCCCCCCGCGTCAGGCGCCACGCCAGGACCCTCGGGGCTTCGCCGTAGTCGTAGGCCAGCGTGTAGCTGGTGCTCCGACCGAAGGCGGCCGCCCGGAAGCTGACCAGCGCGGGACGGCCCTGCTCGTCACGCTCGTGGACCGTCACCTCCTTGATGTCCGCCGCCCACTCGGGGTACCGCTCGATGTCGGCGGCCACGGCGAAGCACCGCTCGGGAGCTGCCGTCACGCTGGTGTGCTCTGTGGCCTGCTCCGCCACCGTCATCCTCCTGTCGGGACCGGACGGGGGCACACCCTACGCGCCCGGCAGGTGCTCGACCTCCGGCTGGTCAGCCCTGGGCACCGCCGACGTCGAGCTCGACCAGCGCCCGGGCCAGCCTAGGGGCGAGCTGGCCGTAGTCGAAGGATGCCAGGGCGCGCCGGCGGGCCGCCTCCCCCATCCGCCGGCGCAGGCCGTCGTCGGCCAGGAGCCGCCGGATGGCCAGTGCGACCTCGGCCGGCTCCTCGGGGTGGCGGACGACGAGACCGGTGACCTCGTCCTCCACAGCCTCGGCGGCGCCGCCGCTGTCCCCCGCAACCTGGGGAACTCCGGCAGCAGCAGCCTCCACGAACACGATGCCGAACCCCTCGTGCTCGAGACCGCCCCAACGGTTGCGGCACGCCATCACGAAGACGTCGGACGCCCCGAGAAGCGCCGCCTTGTCCTCCTCGGAGACCCGGCCCAGCAGTTGGACCCGGGCGCCGGGCCGCTCGGCAATCCGCCCGAGCCGGCCGGCGTCACGCCCGGTCCCGGCGACGGCGACGGTGAGGTCGGGGAAGGACCCGCTCAAGCGATGTGCCGCCTCGATCAGGACGTCCATGCCCTTGCGCGGCACCAGCCGGCTCACGCTGACCACGAGGGGGCCCTCGCCCGGCAGCCCGAGACGCCGGCGGGTGGCCCCCCGGGCGTCGGGGGTCAGAGGCCGGAACCGCTCACCGTCCACCCCGGGCGGCACGTCGACCACTGGCGGCATGGCCCCACCGGTTGCTCGTCGGGCCTCCGCCTCGGGGTAGCCACCCGCGCACACCGCCAGGCTCGCCCGGCGCAGGACGTGGGCGAGCGCCTGTCTCGACCCGGGCAGCCTCGCCGGGACGGCGACCTCGGCACCATGGAGGACCACCGCGTACGGCAGCCCGAGGCTCGGCGCCAGCAATGCCAGCGGTAGCGCCGGGTCGAGCACCACCGACGAGCACCCGCTCGCCGAGGCCACCCGCCGGATGGTCGCACGGGTCCTCGGTGTCGGGAAGAAGAGGATCGACCCGGGCACACGCCGGATGCGGATCCCTCGCTCGGCCTGGGCCGCGTCGAAGCTGGCGTGATCGGGATGGGATGACGCGGTGAGGACGACGAAGCTGTCGGGGTCGAGGCGCCGCCACAGCTCCCAGAGGTAGGACTGGATCCCGCCCACCTTGGGCGGGAAGTCGTTGGTGACGAGGAGGTGCCGGTTCACCGGCATCGGGAAGCGGACGCGGGAGCCTCGACCCGTGCTCGGTCAGCCCACCCGGTCCTCGAACCGGAGGCTGGGCAACAGCCCGGCCCGCTCGAGCATGCGCATCGCCCTGACCTCGTCGGCATCGATGACCACCGCATCGTCCGGCTCCCTCTCCAGCAGGAACGAGACCACGCAGTCCTCGCAGGCGTCGCTGTCACGGAGTGCACACCGGTCGCAGTCGATGATGAGGGTTGCGGTGGTCATGGTGATCCCCTTCCTGACAGGGCGTTGCCTGTTCGCTGGTCGGGGACAGCATGGCGGAGGGGTGTATCACAGCCGCCGGGCGGATACCGGAGGGCGCAGGCTCCTGGTCAACCGGCGAGCCACGACAGCCGGACGTGGCGACGCGTGTTGTCGACGTTCGGGTCGACCAGCACCACCGACTGCCACGTGCCCAGCAGGAGGCGGCCTCCGGCCACCGGCAGGCTGAGCGCCGGGCTGACCAGCACCGGCAGGAGGTGATCCGACCCGTGCCCCGGTGAGCCGTGACGATGCCGGTAGCGGGCGTCGCGGGGCAGGAGCCGGTCGAGCAGGTCGGACAGGTCCTCCTCGGAGCCCGAGCCCAGCTCCATCAGGGCCAGGCCGGCCGTGGCATGGGGCGCGAACACGTGGCACAGCCCGTCACCCCGGTCGGCGCAGAACCCGACGACGTGGTCCGTCAGGTCCGTGACCCGGCGGTCGCCGGTCACGAGGTCGACCACCTCGGTGTCCAACCTTCAGACCCCCCTGGGGCCGAGGGCCCGACCGACGTCCGCCGCCACCTGGGCCACGCCCCATGCCACGCCTTCGGTCACGACCAGCGGATGCCTGCCCACGACCAAGCTGAAGAAGGGAGCACCCTGAACCCGATAGGCGCGCCAGGCGTCGTCGGACATGACCACCACTGCCCCCGGCAAGGCCAGACCCCGGAGCGCTTCGACGTCCTCATGATCGCCGGCACGGGTGACCACCACGACGCCAGCGTCCCTCGGGAGCCCCCAATGCCCCGGCTCCGCTGCCGCCTCCCAGAGCGGCCGGCACCCCTGGCACGAGGAGGAAAGGAAGAGCAGCAGGGTGGCCGAACCCGGAGCGGTCACCGCGATCGAGGCGCTCCTTCCGAAGAGATCTCGCCCGGTCACGTCGGCCGACCGGGTTGAGGGTTGGCCCCGGTAGGTCGGGACCGGGACCAGGTGGTCGAGCGAGGGTGCCGGCCGTCCCGTGGTCACCGCGCCGGTGCGTTCTCGGCTGTCCGGTCACCCGACGGACCAGGACCCCCCGGGTGTGCGCCGTCGACCCGGCGCTCGTCCTCGATCATCTCGACGGCTCGGCCGTGGCCGCACCAACGGCACACCACCTCGTCCACCGAGTCGGCCAGGACCTCCTCGTCCTCCACGACGAGCTCGCCCCCGACCGTGAAGTGGTGGAAGGCGCGGGTCGTCCGGGTGACGGTGACGTCGAACCTGGTCAGGTTGCCGCAGGCGGCGCAGCGATAACGCCGGATGGCCACCGCACAAGGGTAGTCGCCTTCACAGTCGGCGCAGCAGCTCGGCCTTCTTGGCCGCGAACTCGTCGGCGGTGAGGATCCCACGCCGCCTGAGGTCGTCGAGCTGGATCAACTGGTCGGGGATCGACCCGGCCGGCGGCGGCTCGACGGAACCGATCTCGTTCGTCATCGGCACCGGACGCCCCGGCGACGACGAGGTCGGGTCCCCGCCCAGCACGATGCCGTGCGGCGGGGTGGTCTCGAGTGAGTGAGGGTTTCCCGGAGGGGGCACGGGTCGCGTCGACGCCGCGACCGGCCACTGGGCCGATGGTCCAGTCGGTTCCCACCGCCCGGACGAGCCGCCGTCGAGCAGGTCGAGCTGCTCGTTGATCACGCGTTGGAGCGAACGGGGTCGTCGCACGTCCTCGACGAACAGGGGCTGGGGGTCGCCCTGAACCTCCACGACGAGACGTCCGGCGCCGATGAGCCGGTCGAGCAACGACTGGGTGAGATGGACCTCGACGATCCGCTGCAGCCGGAGCTGCACCACGTCGCGTCTGAGGAGGCCCCGCCGGTAGATGAGGCGGTGAGTGGTGACGACGATGCTCACCCCGAGCCATCTCGAGATGCGTGCCACCAGCCAGAGGGCGGGGACGCCGACCATTGCCCCGAGCACCCAGGCCACCTGGATCGGTGCGCCGGGGAACTCCACGCCGATGGCGATCGCCCCGGCGAGCGCCAACAGCGTGAGGAGCGCCGGCCCCGAGACGAAGACCCAGTGCGGCCGGACGTCGACCAGCACCTCCTCGTCGTCGTCGAGCAACTGGCGCGAGATCGGCACCGGCCTCAGCGTACCGGCCGGCCCTCGCGACTCCCGGCACGGTGCGGCGTGGAGGACCCGGTGGCCGGGGCGGCGCCTCTGCTGCAAAGAGACCGGCTTTGCCATGGGGAACGTCTGCTCTCGTCGCCCGTTCGCTCGGGAGGAGCGTTGGGGGGAGCGGCCCGCCGTAGAAGTCCACGCGGCCGCCGGGACGGTACCCGTCCCGGCGCCGTCCGATCCAGGGATCGAGGTACCGAACAGTGCCCGCGGCCGGAGGAGACAGCTCACAACCATGAAGAGGCGAACCAGAGTCGGCGGAAGTGGGCGGCCGCGGCGGCCCAGCGCGCACGTGGCGGGCCTACTGGTCGTCGTCGTGACGGTCGGGATGCTGCTCTTCCCCTTGCTCACCGCCAACCGCCGGTCGGACGCCGCCTCCGCCGACGGCATCGCGCCGTGCAGCGTCGGCCCCCCGCCGTTCCCCTATGCCGGCTACTGCGGGACGTTCGACGGCGACAACACCTGGTACGGCACCTACGGGCCGGATTTCCCGACCGCCCAGGGCTGGGCGTTCTGCGCCGACCCGCCGGCCAGCGGCGCCGACTACCCGGCCCCTCGGTACAACTACGTCCCCGGCGGCGCTCCGCCCGGTGCGGGTGGGGACTGGAACGCCTTGGGCTTCGCCTTCAGCCAGGCGCAGGCCGCGGGCTACTGGGGCGGAGACCCGGGGCAGTTCACCAGCGACCAGATCGGCGCCGCCGGCAAGTTCCTCTTCGACACCGTGGTCTGGGGAACCCCGGTGCCCTCCATGGACAACGGCACCCTGGTCGCGTTCGAGGATCTCGACCATTGGTTCAACCAGGCCACGGGCACCTCCGGACCACCACAGATGTCGGTCGGGCTCGTGGGCGGCGGCGACACCATCAGCGGCTCCGCCTTCTACGCCGTCCACGTCGCCTTCCCGGGCACCGGACGCGGTCTCTCGGGCCTCGGGATCCTGATCCGCGTCACCAACGCGACGCTCGACTCCCCCACCGGACCGACCTTCGTCGGGTCGTCGACCGACACCAACGGCAACGTCGTGGTCCCGATCTTCGTGGGCAGCTCCGGACCGGTCACCATCACCGTCTCGAGCGACACCGAGGTCGGTCAGGTCGGCATCGGCTTCTACCACGAGACCACAGGGCCTCTCGACACCCAGCAGATCGCCGGTTTCCCCGGGCCGACCAACCTGCAAGCGACCCAGCAGCTGTACTCGAACGGTCAGCCTGTCATTCCCGAGGGCACCGTATCGATCCAGAAGTCTGGGAACGACCAGGCCTATTGGGGCGTCGCCGGTGCCGTCTTCCATGTCACCAATTCCGCAGGCGCGGTCGTCAGCGTCCTCACGGCAGGTGCAAACGGGACGGCCGGGCCCTCCGGCCTGCTGCCTGCAGGGGTGTACACCGTGAGTGAGGTCACCGCCCCAACTGGTTATGGATCGGCGAGCCCGCAGACGGTGACGGTGAACGGCAACGAGAACACCGTGGTGTCCTTCACAGGCAGCGAACAGGACCAGATCACACCGGCCACCGTGACCATCCAGAAGGCGGACAGCAGCAGCGGCGCCCCGTTGCCCGGCGCGGTCTTCGACGTCAAGTACGACAGCCGGAACGACGGCGTGTTCGACCAGGACCTGGGCACGTGCACCACCGATGCGGCCGGCGACTGCTCCCCCGCCGGCAACGACGGCGGTTCCCTGCTTCCCGGCAACTACCAGATCACGGAGGTGGCGGCACCACCCGGTTACTACCTCGACCCGGCCACTGCCACCCAGACGGTCTCGCTCGGGCCGGGCCAGCACGGCGTCGTGAACTTCTCGGACCTCTTGCTGGGCAGCCTTCGACTGTTCAAGAGTGGCAACGACGTCGCCTACACCCCGGTCGAAGGCGCGGTCTTCACCCTGACCGGACCGGCACCCGCCACGACGCAGGTTGCGACTCTTGCCATCGGTCCCGACGGTCAGTCCCAGACCATCGGCGGCCTCGTTCCCGGGCGGTACACCGTCACCGAGACGACGCCGCCGGCCGGCTACGCCGCCGTCCCACCCCTGCAGGTCGCGGTGCCCGGCGGGCCGGCGACCACCGAAGTCGACGTCAACGACCCTGTCGTGCCCGCGTCACTCTCGATGGTGAAGCTCGATGCGCAGACGCTCGCGCCGGTCGCCGGCGCCGTCCTCGACGTGAAGTACGCCACCGGCGTCGGCGTCCTCCCGGACGCGCCATCTGCGAGTGTCGACTACAACGAGGATCTGGGCGTCTGCACCACGAACGCGTCGGGCCGGTGCAGCCCCGCCGGGAACGACGGTCCGACGGCCCTGCTTCCCGGCGACTACGAGATCACAGAGATCGATCCGCCACCGGGGTACCCGCCGAGCACGCCGGCGCCGGTGCAATACGTCACCTTGTCACCCGGCCAGGTCGGCACCGTGACCTTCACCGACCAGCCCTACCTCAGCGTGAGCTTCCAGAAGGTGCCCGCGGGCAGCTTCGACCCAGCACAGGTCGTCCTCGCCGGCGCGGTCCTCGACGTGTACGCCGGGAGCCTCGGAGGACCACAGGTGGCCTCGTGCACCACCGAGGCCTCGGGCGGGTGCACGACCGCCGCCAGCCTCATCGGCGGTCAGCCCTACTGCTGGAAGGAGACCGTGGCGCCCCCCGGGCTCGCGGCAGGGACCAACGGTTGCTTCACCGCCACCGAGTCGAGGCAGACCGAGCCGATCCCGGTCTCGGACCCGGGCGAGTTCGTGGCCGTCGGGGCCAAGAAGGTCGT
Organism: Acidimicrobiaceae bacterium; assembly: GCA_027315445.1. Lineage (GTDB taxonomy): Bacteria > Actinomycetota > Acidimicrobiia > Acidimicrobiales > RAAP-2 > DAHUYA01. The sequence goes on from DAHUYA010000049.1 coordinate 8,798, forward strand.
CGCCGGGGCGCCGGCCGCCACCCTTCCGGGTGCGGTGTTCGACCTGTTCCGGGTGGACGGTGGTGCCGGACCCGATCGACCCGTCCCGCCGGCCGGCGTCAACCCGCCCGAGGGCGAGACCTGGGTGGCGCGTGCGACATCTGGAGCGGACGGACTGGCCCGATTCCCGCTCCAGTTCCCGGGCTACTCCTACTGCGTCTCGGAGGCGACCGCGCCGGTCGACTACCTCCCCGCCCAGGGTCAGGCGTGCTCGCCCGTCCTCCCGGGATCGGTCGCCGACCCGCCGCCGCTCACCCTCCTCACGGTCGCCGACGTGCACGCCACCGTCACCCTGGCGGCCCACAAGTACAACGCCCTCGAGCCCGACACCGGGGTCCCGGGTGCGACCTACGACCTGTACGTCGAAGGACCGCTGCCTCCCGGCCTGCCACCCCCGCCCGGGCCCACGCCGCCTGCGGCGGCCGAACCCGGCGACACCTGGATGGCGAGGGCGACCACCGACCCGTCCGGCGACCTGAGCTTCACCGTCCCCGCCGGCTACGCCTACTGCCTCCGGGAGGTGAGCTCCCCGAGGAACTACGTGCTCGACCCGGCCCTGCACTGCACGTCGGTGCTGACCACCGGCAGCCCGGCCCAGGCGTCGAGCCTCGCCCTACCCGAGACGACGGCGGTCGTGTACCTCACTGCTCACAAGTACGACTCCCTGCAACCGAACACCGTCATCCCGGGGGCCACCTACGAGTTACTGGTGCGGGGGACGCCGCCGCCCAACGCCGGACTCCCCCCCGCCCCTGCCGGCGCCGTCGTGCCACCCGGCACCACCTACTGGGCGGAAGGGACATCGGACTCGAACGGGGTCCTCTCGTTCGCCGTTCCGGCCGGTTACTCGTGGTGCCTGCACGAGCTGGTCGTGCCCCGCGGGTACCGGCTCGACACGGCGTTCCACTGCACCGTCGTCCTCAACACCGACTCGCCGACCTCCGCCATGACGGTCGCACTTCCCGAGCTACCGGCGATCGCCCTGTCGGCCTCGCCGGTGCCGGCGCTCGCGACACTCGCCTTCACGGGTGGACCTGACCCATGGCTTCCTGCCGCCGGTGGATTGCTGCTCCTCGCGGGCGCCGCCTCGTGGATCGCTGACCGGCGGCGCAACAGGAGGTTGCGCCGGTGAC
>DAHUYA010000050.1 GCA_027315445.1 Acidimicrobiaceae bacterium
GGTACGGTGGCGCTCGCGCTCACGGCGGTGTCGACACGAATCGAGCGGGTCACCATGCTCGAATCCGTTGACCTACGTGGCTACGCCAACGAACCTATGTACCGAGCAATGGGGATCGACCGGGACCCGGCCGATCCGGAAGCCGCCACTTTGATCGCTGCAGCATGCGGATCGTTTCGCGATCAGGTGTCAGTGATGGCGCATGCCCTGGCGCTGGAGCTGGATGAGATCCGCTTCCACGCCGATTTTGCCGTTGCGGATATCGACACAGATTTCGGCTTCATGACCGTGGGTGCGGGCCGTGTTGCCGCAATCCGCGGCACTATCGCTGGTTGGGCTGGCGGTCACTCCCGCATCGAGTGTCGATCGGTTTGGAAGCTCGGCGAGCGCACTACTCCCGACTGGCCAGTCGAGCACGGTTACGTGATCGACATCGAAGGGACGCCGTCCCTCAGGGCGCGCATCGAACCCGGTGCGCAATGGAGCGGCTCGACGAGTACAGCGCTACCGCTCGTCAACGCGATTCCTGCCGTCTGTACAGCGCCCCCGGGTATCGTCAACTACGGCGAGCTCCCACTAATCCGTGCAGCGAACGCCCTGAGCTGACTGCTTATCCCAGCAGTCGGGCATCTCGGACTGCTGACCGCCGGGCGTAGGGGCACCAGCTGCCCGACTCTTTGCACCGTTGCCCCACATTGCCCCACAAAGGGTGCAGGAGGACTACAAGCGATTACAAAGAATCACCAGGTCGGAGCGCATCCGAGCTGCTCAGAGGCGGGTGAGAACCGATTAGCAGTGAGTCCGATTCGGCCGCTCTCGCACCTCTCCCAGCGCCCGCAGTCTAGACCGGACCCGACGAGCGGCTCACGGGCACTGAACCGCCCACACCCCTTCGACCTGGGAATATCTGGCGGGTAACCCCCGAGCGGGCACCTTTCCGGCCGACGTGTCGCACCAAGCGGCCGCCCATCGGCTAGGACTGGACGCCGATGAGCCGCCGAATCCGCTGGCTTGGGGCCGTCATGCTGCTCTGCTTCGCCCTGGTGCTCCTGCAGCTGGCCAACGTCCAGTTCCGCAAGGCGGCGGCCTTGCGGAACTCACCCAACAACCCGCGCAACTTCGTCAAGAAGTTCGACAACCTCCGTGGCGACATCCTCGCCGCCAACGGACAGGTGCTCGCCGAATCGGTGCACGCACCCAAGGGCTCGTCCTACAAGTACATGCGCAGCTACCCGGCCGGGCCGCTGTTCTCCCAGATCGTCGGGATCAACGACCCGTTCTACGGCGCCTACACCGGGATCGAGCAGGAGTACAACAGCTATCTGACCGCCCACTCCCAGAGCCCCAAGACCCTCTCGCAGCTCCTCTCCCCGCCACCGCCCACCACCGACGACGTCACCCTGACCCTCGAGCCCTACCTGCAGCAGGTGGCTCAGCAGGCGCTGGCCGGCATCTCCTCGGCCAACAAGGACGGGGCCATCGTCGTGCTGAACCCCCACACCGGGGCGGTGCTGGCCATGTACTCGAGCCCCAGCTACGACCCGGCACCACTGGCGAACCCGGACGTGGCGGCCGAGGAGAAGGCCGGAAACGCCGTCTTCCACTCGACCGACGCCGAGGGCTTCTCGGGCGGCCTGCCGATGGCCACCTACAACCGCATCTTCCCCGGCTCGACCTTCAAGATCGTGACCACCACCGCCGTCTACAACCTGGCGCCCCAGCTGGCGAACTTCAACTATCCGGTCCGCCCCTGCACCACGCCGCTGCCCAACAGCAACAAGGTCATCTGCAACGACGCCTCCTCACCCCAGCACGCCGTGGCCTGCGGCGGCACGATCGCCCAGATGCTCCCCCCCTCGTGCGACCCGGGCTACGCCACCCTGGGCATGACGATCGGCCCCACCGACATGGTCAAGCAGTCCGAGCTGTTCGGCTACAACTCGGTACCGCCGATCGACCTGCCCAGCGCCGTGTCCGCCTCCTACTTCCCCTCGGTCACCCAGTTCCAGCCCCAGAACCTCGGGCTGGCCGGTTTGGCCTACTCGGCCTTCGGCCAGCAGAACGTGCAGACCACCGCCTTGCAGAACGCCCTTGTGGCGGCCGCCGTGGCCAACGGCGGCACCATCATGACCCCCCACCTGATGGCCTCCATCCACGACTCCAACGGCCCCCTGGTCAAGAGCTACCAACCGACCCCCTGGAAGCAGCCGATGTCCGCCGCCACCGCCCAGACGGTCAACCAGCTGATGCAGGCAGTGGTCACCACGCCGGGGGCCACCGCCTACGGGGTGGCCAGCAACGCCGGGGTGTCCCTGGCCTCGCTGCACGCGGCCGTCAAGACCGGCACCGCCCAGACCGGGCTCCCAACCCTCTACAGCATCGACGACTGGATGATCGGCTTCGCCCCCGCCAACAACCCGCAGGTGGCGGTGGCGGTGGTCGTCCCCTACCAGCCCTCGAACACCTACGGGGCCACGGTGGCCGGGCCGATCATGGCGACGATGCTGCAGGCGGCCCTCAACCCGCCCCCCGGCCAGTAGGGCAGCCGCCCGCCCGGGGAAGCCCGGCCGCCCGCCAGTGCCTCGTGCCCGGCGGCGTCGGACCTCAGATCACCAGCTCGTGCGAGAGGTGGGTGAGCAGCTGCCGGTCGCGGTCGTAGGTGAGGCGGCGAACGGCCTCCTCCAGGGTCAGCCAGCGCAGCTCGTCGACCTCGTCGGTGGGGGCGAAGGAGCCTCCCTCGACCTGCATGGTCCAGTAGGTGACCGTCTTGGGCCGATCCTTGCGATCCCGGTACTCGACGTGGCCGGCGATCGATCCCAGCCGGCAGACGAGCCCGGTCTCCTCGAGCACCTCCCGCACGGCGCACTCGGCCAGGGTCTCCCCTGGCTCGAGCTTGCCCTTGGGGAAGGTCCAGTCCTCCCGCCCGGGCCGGTGCACCACCGCCACCTCGTAGCGCTCGTCCTCGCCGGCCCGCAGCACCAGGCCTCCGGCCGCCCGGACCAGGGTCGCCCCCGGCCGCAGCGGCTCCAGCACGGTCGGCGAGCTCGCTCCCATGCATGGGACCCTACCTGCCGAGGCACTGCCACTTGCGCATTTCCGGATCGGTGGCGGCCGGTTCGAGGCTCGCCGGACCGCTCCCCCTGGGACTGCTCCGGACCGCCGGTCGCGCCGACAGGGATAGCCTCTACCCATGGGAGGACCATCCGTGGTGCCGCTGGGCGGCGACGAGGTGGAGGTCGAGTGGCAGTTCGACGCCATCGACCTGCGCCCGGTGGAACGCTGGCTGGCCGATCCTTCCCGCCGGGGGGAGGGCGTCGGCGCCTTCGAGGTGACCGGCGGCGACGTCCGCCGCCAGGTGGACCAGTACCTCGACACCGAGGACTGGCGCATCGGCCGGGCCGGGCTGACCCTGCGCATCCGCCAGACCGGGCGCGGCGAGGAGATCACCCTCAAAGACCGTGGCTCGCTGTCGACCGATGGGTTGCGGCGCCGGCTCGAGGTCACCGAGACGCTCTCCGGCGGCGGAACGGCCATGGGGCGCACCGGGCCCGTCGGACGGCGGATCGCCGCGGTGGCGGCCCAACGTCCGCTCCGCCAGATCCTCGAGGTGCGCACCCGCCGGCAGCCCTACGTGGTGTCACTCGGGGGGACGCCGGTTGCCGAGCTGGCGCTCGACGACACCGTCATCGGAACCGAAGGGGACGAGCAGCCGGCCCGGCTCCGCCGGGTGGAGGTCGAGGCGATCCCGGGGGCGGAGGAGGACGTCGCGCCTCTGGTGACCGCACTGCAGCAGGCGTGCGGGTTGCAGCCCGCCCTCCTCTCCAAGTTCGAAGCTGGTCTCCTGTCACTCGGGCTCGAGATCCCGGGCCCCCCCGATCTCGGGCCGACCGAGGTGACCCCGGACGCCTCCATGGGCGAGCTGGCCCGGGCGGTGGTGCGCCGCCACCTCGGCGCCATGCTCGCCCACGAGGCCGGCACCCGCCTCGGGGAGGACATCGAGGAGCTGCACGACATGCGGGTGGCCACCCGAAGGCTCCGGGCCGCACTCGCCCTCTTCGGCGACGACCTGCCTGCCGAGGCAGCCACCCTTCGCGACGAGCTCAGGTGGCTCGCCCAGGTGCTGGGCCGGGTGCGTGATCTCGACGTGCAGCTCGAGCGGTTCACCGACATGGCGCGACACCCCGACGGGCACCCCCCGGCGGGCGACCCGCTCCACGAGCTGCGCGACCTCCTGCAGGACGAGAGGCTGGCCGCCCGAGAGGGGCTCCTCGAGGCGCTCGAGTCACCGCGCTGGGAGCGGCTGGTCGAGCGGTTGCGGGCGATCGCCCTCGACGACGAATCCGGCGGGCCGGGTGCCGTGCCGGCGCTCCTGGCCGTGCCCCCGCTCGTCCTCTCGCGTCACCGGGCGGCCGCCAGAGCGGCGAGGCGGGCGTGCCGGACCGGCGAGGCCGAGGACTTCCACCGTCTTCGCATCCGCTGCAAGTGGCTCCGCTACTGCCTCGAATTCACCACCGACCTCTACGGTGGCCACACCGAGCGGTTCATCCGTCGGTTGGCCCGGCTGCAGGACGCGCTGGGCATGCTGCAGGACGCAGAGGTGGCGATCGAGCGTCTGTCCACCCTGGCCGAGCGTGAGGGGGTCCGGTTGCCCCCGCGGACGGTCTTCGCCATGGGGGAGATGGCCGAGCGGTACCGGGTGGAGGGCACGCGGCTGCTCGCCCAGCTCCCCGAGCGGGTCGGGGTGCTGGGCCACAAGGACTGGGGCGAGGTGGCCAAGCAAATGGAGCGCCGCCGGATGCACGAGATGGCGGCCGCACCCGTGGGCGAGGCCCCGGAACCTCCCGTGGGCGAGGCCCCGGGACCCAGTCCGGCCGCGGCGGAGCCCGGCCCGCCCGCCACGGTGGCGCCCGCCCACAACGGACACGCCCTCGACCACCGAGACCACGCCCACCCCCGCCCGGCCCCGTTGCCACCCCCGCCGGCGTTCGTGCCGGCGGCCGGTGCGGGCCCTTCTGCCGCGGCGCGGGCGGGCAACGGCGGCACGGACTCGGGGCGCAGCTCGGTCGGGGGTTGGCCCGAGGTGTCCTGGGGTCTCCCCGCGTCGGGCTGAGCGCCATCGGCCGGCCGCGCCGCACGGGCCGCTCCGAACGGGCGGGGCGGTCGCCCGCCGGGGCCGCTCAGGCGAGCGGCCCCGGAGCTTGCTCCCCGATCAGCACCCGCGGGTGCTCGGTCACCACGAAGTCGAGCCGGTCGACGTCGAGGAAGTTGGCGATGTCGGACCAGATCACCGCGAAGTCATCCTCGCCCAAGTGGGCCCGGTACTCGTCCATCGACTCGAACCACTGGACCGTGACGCCGTCGCACCCGGTGTCCCCGGCGCCGGTGTAGCTGTCGAGTGGACGAGGGTGCTGCTCGTAGCGCACGACGTGACTGCCGCTGCGGGTGGTCGCGATGAGCGGCCCGTGCACCTCTCGCCAATAGCGGTGGAACTCCTCCGGGCTCATCCCCGGCTTGCGGTGCAGCAGGCAGGTCAGGCGGACCATGTGGGCGACTCCTCTCCGCCGGTCGGCGAGGACGCACGGTGCCCCTTCCCGGGCGGGCGCCGCCGCCCAGCCCGGTGACCACCATCTCGGGGCCCCAGGAGACCGTGACCGGCTCGGGTAAGGATGCCACCACCGGCCGCTCGGCGCCGCCGGTCTCCCCTACAGTGCGCGCCGCATGACCCAGGGAGCGCTGCTACCCCTCTTGGCCACCACCGCGCCCGGCCATGGCCGCCAGGCGCTGCTCGCCCTGGCCGGCGTCGGAGCCGGGGTGGTGAACGGTCTGGCCGGCGGGGGCACCCTCGTCTCGTTCCCGACCATGATCGCCATGGGCTACCCGGCGCTGACCGCCAACGTCACGAACACGGTCGGCATCTGGCCGGGCTACGTGAGCGGGGTGGCCGGCTTCCGCCGCGAGGT
>DAHUYA010000058.1 GCA_027315445.1 Acidimicrobiaceae bacterium
ACGGCTTTCCCACCATGACGACGACGGCGGCCACGAACACCACGGACAGGACGGCCGCGGCGGCCGACACCCGCCGGCACTCCCGGGCGAGCAGGGCCGCGGCCTCCGGCTCGTCCCACCGTTCGGTGACGAGCACCTGGATGCGCCGCTCGGCCGGCCACACGAGGCCCTCGGCCGTGCCGGCGGCGGCGAGCCACAGTACCAGGCCGGCCACCACGAAGCCGTCCCCCGCGTGGAAGGCCCCGTTCGAGTCCGCCACCAGCACGAAGCCGAGGACGGGCACGGCGTAGAGGAGCCGCCCGGCCCAGTTCACCCCAGGCCGGAAGTAGCGCCGCACCCCCTCGGCCCCCGGGGCGGACGGCCCCCGGGTCGCCCTGGCCGCCTCGATGCCCGTGAGCGCCAGGGCGCCGAACCCCAGCAGGGCCGAGGCCACGTGGAGCACGAGGAGGATGCTGTAGCCGGCTCCCGTCGGCACGGAGGGGGCCGAGGTCAGCAGGAGGAGCACCCCGGGCACGGGGGAAGTGTGGCATCCGGGCCGCCGGCCGTTCCCGCGGCCCACATGGGTGAACGGACGACCACTCCAGCAGGACTAGCGTGGGGCGTGGTGCGCCAGGTGTTCCACGCCGAGAGGATCCCGGTACGTTACCGATGAGTCACAAGAGTCACGGCGGACAGAGCGGAGAGGCGGGGCCATGAACCAGCTCCGGCTCGATCCGCTCACCGGTTGCTGGGTCGTCGTCAGCGTCGACCGGGCCGAGCGGCCCGCCGCGTTCCTGCAACGCAGCGCCCCGGTGCAGGCCGACACCAGCCGGCCCTGTCCCTTCTGCCCCGGCAACGAGGAGTCGACCCCTCCGGCGCTCGAGACCTACGGTGCCAGCGGCTCGTGGCTGGTACGGGTGGTACCCAACCTGTATCCCGCCTTCGAGGGCGACCAGCCCTTCGTGGTCGAGCACCGCGGGCCGATCTTCACCCAGGCCACCGCGGGCGGCATCCACGAGGTGCTCGTGCTGTCGCCCGACCACAACGGCGCCTGGGACCGCATCTCGGAGGAGCAGGCCGGCCTGGTGATGGCGGCCATCCGCGACCGGGTCGAGGAGCACTCGACCGTCCCGGGCCTGCGCTACAGCCAGGCCATCGTCAACGCGGGCCGCGAGGCCGGGGCGTCGGTCGAGCACCCCCACGGTCAGCTGCTCGGCATGTCCTTCGTGCCCCGGGAGCTGGCCGAGGAACAGGCCCGTTTCGCCCGTTTCGCCGGCAGCTGCCTCCTCTGCACCACGGTGGACGCCGAGGAGTCGGAGGGACACCGGGTGATCTTCGCCGACGAGCGGGTGGTGGTGGTCTGCCCCTTCTGGAGCGCCACCCCTTACGAGATGCTGGTCATCCCCCGGGGGCACTGCCCCCACCTCCACCGCAGCCCCACCGACGACCTGGTGTCGGTCGGCCGAGGGCTGAAGGTGTGCCTGCGGCAGTTGAAGGAACAGGTCGGCGACGTGGCCTACAACATCGTCTTCCACTCGGCCCCCTACCGGGTGAACGAGCCCTTCCACTGGCACGTCCACATCTGGCCCAAGGTCACCACCCGGGCCGGGTTCGAGATGGGCACGGGGGTCGCCATCAACATCGTGGCCCCCGAACAGGCGGCCGAGCAGCTCCGGGTGGCCGTCCCGGCCGGCTGACCCCCGGTCAGCCCAGGAAGGGCGCCGCCACCTCGTCGAGGAGGCGGCGGTCCAGCACCTTGGAGATGCCGACCGCCGCCTCGAAGGGGACCCGGACGATCTCGCCCGCCTGCAGGGCCACCATGGTGCCGAAGTCCCCGTCGTGGACCGCTCTCATCGCCGCCACCCCGAACCGGGTGGCCAGCACCCGGTCGAAGGCGGTGGGGGTGCCGCCGCGCTGGATGTGCCCGAGGATGGTGACCCGCGACTCGTACCCGGTGCACCGCTCGATCTCCTCGGCCAACCAGGCGCCGATGCCGCCGAGGCGGACGTGCCCGAACTGGTCGACGGAGGTCGAGGAGGTGGCGGCCCGGGCCCTCTCGAGGTCCTCGCCGTCGGCCGGCAGCGCTCCCTCCGAGACGACCACGATCGACGAGTAGCGCCCCCGCCGGTGCCGCCGTGCCAGCCGTTCGCACACGTCCTTCAGGTCGAAGGGCACCTCGGGCACCAGGATCTCCGCCGCCCCGCCGGCGATGCCGGCCTCCGCGGCGATCCAGCCCGCGTGCCGCCCCATCACCTCGCAGACGATCACCCTGTGGTGGGACTCGGCGGTTGTCCGCAGCCGGTCGATCGCCTCAGTGGCGATCTGCACCGCCGTGTCGAAGCCGAAGGTGACCTCGGTGGCCGACAGGTCGTTGTCGATGGTCTTGGGGACCCCGACCAGCGCCACCCCTTCGGCGCCCAGCTTGCTGGCCACCCCCAGCGTGTCGTCGCCGCCGATCGCCACCACGGCGTCGATCGACCGGGCGGCCAGGGTGGCCTTCACCTTGCCCGGTCCGTCGGGGGTGGCGTAGGGGTTGGTCCGCGACGTCCCGAGGACGGTGCCGCCCAACGGCAGCAGGTCCTGGCACCGCTCGGGCACCATCTCCTGTGCGCGGTCCTCGAGGACACCCCGCCAGCCGTCGAGGAAGCCCAGCACCTCGTCCCCGTACCGGTTGGCTCCGGTCAGCACCACCGCCCGGATCACCGCGTTGAGGCCGGGGCAGTCGCCCCCGCCCGTCAGCACACCGATGCGCATTCTGGCCCTCCTCTCCGGTCGGATCGATCTCTACCCAGGACCGTTGTCCCGCCCGCCCGGACGGCCGCCGACGGCGGCCGTCCGGGCGGCGTGGTCGAGCTCGAAGACCGCCGCCAGCTTGCGGACCACCTCGCGGTCTGAGGGGACCAGCGCCTCCACCCCCGGGATGCCGAGGTAGCCGCCGAGGAAGGCCCGCCGGTTCCGGGCGGCCCAGGCGTGGGACAGGGCGGAGAGCCCCAGCCGACCCCCGGGGTCCCGCTCGGCGGCCGAGGCGGCGGCCACGTGGTGCAAGGACCACAGCATGTCCGCCACGTCGGCCAGCGGCGAGCGGGGATCGGGGGCCGCCGACCCGGGCGCCACCCCACCGGGGTCGCAGTCGGCCACCACCCATCCCTGATCGGTCCGGGCCGTGCGCCCGAGGTGGAAGTCGCCGTGGGTGCGGAGCGCCGGCGCCTGCAGGTAGGAGCTCTCGAGGGCCTGCATGGTCTCGGCCACCCCCTCGGTCTCGAGCAGCGACGGGTCGTGACGGCGGACCCGCGCCTCGACCGCCGACACCCAGTCGCTCACCCAGGCGTCCTGACGCCCGTAGGCCCGTACCAGCGCCAGGTGCATCCGGGCGGTCATCGTGCCGAGGGCCCGCGCCTCGGGGGCGAAGTCCCCGCCGGCGTCCTCGGCTGGCCCGCCGGTGCCGTAGAGGTCGCGGAGCGAGGTGAGGGCGAGCGCCCAACCGTCGGCCGGACCGGCCAGCGGCTCCTGCACCACACCGAGATCGCGGCCGCCCCGCCGCCACACGGCGATGGGCGCCGCCAGGTGGTTGAACCCGGCGTCGTCGAGGGCCACCAGCAGCTCGACGCCCGGTCGCGGGCCCTCTCCCACCCAGGGGAAGACCGTGAAGGTGCAGCGGTCGCCGAAGGCCAGGGTGACGCCGTCCTCCTCGTCCCGCAGCACGGCCACCGGCTCCCCGTCGACCGGCGTGCCCGTGACCGCCTGCAGCACGATCCCCGCCAGCTCGCCGTCGAGCACCGCGTCCACCGCCACCGCCGCCCCGACGGCGTCCTCGAAGGCGCCCAGCACCGGCTCCTCGATCGCCCGGAGGAGGTGGTGAGGATCCTCGGGTCGTCGGAGCCCGAGCACGGCATGCGCGGTCCGGCGACCGACGGCGGCGATGACGTCGAGGATCCCCGGGCGTCCCGGCGCCAGCACCTCCACCTCGCGGACCTCCGCCCGGCCGCCGGCCGGCGTCCAGGTGGGGTGCCGGCCGACCAGCAGGGTGACCAGCCGCCCCAGCGACCTGCGCCGTTCGTCGGTCAGCTCGAAGGCCACCCGGCTCACCTGGGGACCGACCTCCTCACTGCGGCGCGTCGCCCGGCGGCACCGGCTGGTCGACCAGGTCGAACCACAGGTAGGCGTACGGCCCGAGCGTGATGGTGTTGGGCTCCTCGGAGATCACCGGGAACGGGACGCGGCCCAGCACCTCCACCGGCGTGCAACCGACCCACCGGGCCAGCTGCAGTTCGGCCGGCTGGGCGAACCGGCTCAGGTTGTGCACGCACAGCACGGCCTGTGAACGCCGCACCGCTTCGGCGTTGCCCTCGTTGCCCGCCGGGACGGTGCGGGCGGTCGTCTCCTCCGGGGCGCGCCCGGGCAACGCGCCCGCCGCCACGAGCGACCCGGGGAGGACTGCTTCCGCCGACCGGCCGTCGGCCGCCGCCCGGCCGTCGGCCGCCGCCACGTCAGCCACCTCGCCGGAGCGGACGTAGGCCAACACCGAGGGGTTGGGGCAGTTGAGGACGTGCATGTCGCCCACCCCGAGCACCGGCAACGCCCGCCGCTCCACCAGCATCTGGCGCAGCCAGTGGAGGAAGGAGCCGGGATTGCGCAGCTGCGCCTCGACGTTGACCGCCCCGTAGCCGTAGACCGGGTCCATCAGCGGGGGCAGGTAGAGCTGGGCGAAGTCGGCCTTGGAGAACCCGCCGTTGCGGTCCGGGGACCACTGCATCGGCGTGCGCACCGAGTCGCGGTCCCCGAGGTAGATGTTGTCGCCCATGAGGAGCTCGTCCCCGTAGTAGATGACCGGGCTGCCCGGCAGCGAGAGCAGCAGGGCGTGGAGGAGCTCGGCCAGGCGGCGGTCGCCGTCGAGCAACGGGGCCAGTCGCCGGCCGATCCCCATGTGCCTCTTCATCCTCGGGTCGCGTGCGTACTCGGAGAAGAGATAGTCGCGGTCCTCGTCGCTGACCTGCTCGAGGGTGAGCTCGTCGTGGTTGCGAAGGAAGATGGCCCACTGACATCCCTCGGGGATCTCGGGCGTCTGGCTCAGGATCTCGGTGATCGGGTAGCGCTGCTCGCGCCGGACCGCCATGAAGAGGCGCGGCATGAGCGGGAAGTGGAAGCAGAGATGGCACTCGTCGCCGTCGCCGAAGTAGTCCGACACGTCGGCGGGCCAGCCATTGGCCTCCGCCAGCAGGATCCGGCCGGGATAGTCGATCTCGAGCTGTTTGCGGATCCGCTTGACGTAATTGTGGGTCTCGGGGAGGTGCTCCCCGGCGGTGCCGTCGCGCTGGAACAGATAGGGGACGGCGTCGAGCCGGAACCCGTCGAATCCGAGGTCGAGCCAGAACCGGACCAGGTCGAGCATGGTGTCGGCGACCTCGGGGTTCTCGTAGTTGAGGTCCGGTTGGTGGGAGTAGAAGCGGTGCCAATAGTACTGCTGGCGGGAGTCGTCCCAGGTCCAGTTGGAACGCTCGATGTCGGTGAAGACCACCCGGGCCTCGGGCCATCGCTGGTCGTCGTCGTTCCACACGTACCAGTCCGCCTTGGCGTTGCTCCGGCTCGAGCGCGACTCGACGAACCAGGGGTGCTGGTCGCTGGTGTGGTTCATCACCAGATCGGCGATGACCCGGATCCCCCGCCGGTGCGCGTCCTCGAGCAGGCCGACCAGGTCACCCAGCGTGCCGAAGTCGGGATGGACGTTGAAGAAGTCGCTGATGTCGTAGCCGCCGTCGCGCAGCGGGGAGGGGTAGAAGGGCAGCAGCCAGATGCAGTCGATCCCGAGCCACTGCAGGTAGTCGAGCTTCTCGCGCAGGCCCCGGAGGTCGCCCGAGCCGTCGTCATTGCTGTCGTAGAAGCCGCGCAGGAGGACCTCGTAGAAGACGGCGTGCTGGAACCAGCGCGACGAGGGGTCGAACGGGCCGTCGCCGGCCGGTCCGATCGGCACCGGGGGGGTGCTCACCGGCTCACCGTCCGGCGAAGAAGGCCTTGCCCGGGCCGCGGTCGAGGAAGGAGCGGATCCCGGTGGCGGCGTCCTCGGTGGCGCAGGCGGTGAGGAAGCACGACCGCTCGAGCTGCAGGCTCTCGGCGAGCGAGAGGTCGGTGCCGCCGTCGAGCGCCTCCTTGGCCAGGGCGTGGGCCAGCACCGCCCCCCGCGCCAGCTCGGCAGCCAGTCCCAGGGCGGTCTCGAGTACGCCGCCGGCCGGCATGACCCGGTCGGCCAGCCCGATGGCCAGGGCCTCGGGCCCCCGCACCTGACGACCGGTGAGTATCAGGTCCTTGGCACGGGCCGGGCCGACCAGCCGGGGCAGCCGCTGGGTCCCGCCCCCGCCCGGGATGACCCCGAGCAGGACCTCGGGGAGGCCGAGCCGTGCGTCCTCGGCGCACACCCGCAGGTCGCAGGCGAGCGCCAGTTCGAGCCCGCCGCCCAGCGCGTAGCCGTTGACCGCCGCCACGGTGGCGCGCGGCAGGGCGGCCAGCGCGCCGAGAGCGTCGTGGAAGTGGTCGGCCACCGCTCCCGGCCCACCCTCCCCGAGCTCGACGATGTCGGCCCCGGCCGCGAACATCCGAGGCCCGCCCCACACCACCACCGCGCCCGGCGGGTCGGCGGCGAGGTCGTCCACGACTGCCCGGAGCTGGCCCAGCACGTCGGCCGACAGGGCGTTGGCACGCGGCCGGTCGATCCGCACCAGCGCCACCTCGTCGGGGCGCCGTTCGACCGTCACCGATGGGGCATGGCCCATTGGCGCACCGTACCCGACGGGCGGCCGGCCGACGGTGAGGGTGGCGCACCTAGTCGAGCAGGCGGTCGGCCACCGTGTAGGGGTCGGCCTGCCCGGTCACCAGGCGCCCGACGGCGTCCTCGAAGGCGGCGCCGGCGGCCAGCCCGTGCACCCGCTCGAGCACCCGGGCGGTGAGGACCCGTCGCAGCTCCTGCTCGAGCCGCTCGGCCCTTCGACGCTCGAGCAGGCCGGTCGACCGGAGGTGTGCCCGGTGCTCGCCCACGGTGGCCCACAGCTCGTCCACCCCCTCGCCGGTGGCGGCCACCGTCTCGACCACCGGCGGGCGCCAGTCGCCGGGCTGCCGCTTGGTCGCGAGATCGAGCATCTGCTCGAGGTCGCGGCGCGCCTCCTTGGCGCCCGGCCGGTCGGCCTTGTTGATGACGAAGAGGTCGGCCACCTCGAGGAGGCCGGCCTTGTTGGCCTGCATCGAGTCGCCCCACCCCGGGGTGACCACGACGACCGTGGTGTCGGCGGCCGACGCCACGTCCACCTCCATCTGGCCGACGCCCACGGTCTCGAGCACCACCACCGGCATCCCCACCGCGCCGAGCAACCGGACGGCGTCGGGTACGGCCAGGGCCAGGCCGCCCAGGTGCCCGCGGGTGGCCATCGAGCGGATGAAGACCTGCTCGTCGGTGGCATGGCGTTGCATCCGCACCCGGTCGCCCAGGATCGCCCCACCCGTGTACGGCGAGGTCGGGTCGACCGCCAGCACGGCCACCTGGTCGACCGGCTCGGCCGGCGTGTCGTGGCGTGTCGGCCATCCGCCCCGGGCCGCCGTGATCAGCCGGTCGGTCAGGGTCGACTTCCCCGCCCCGGGGGCGCCCGTGACCCCGAGGGTGTAGGGGGGCGGGGTCCGGTAGACGAGCGCGGCCACGTGGCGGCTGGCCGGGCCACCGCGTTCGACCATCGACAGCAGCCGGGCGAGCGACACGCGGTCGCCGGCCGTCGCCCGCTCGAGCAGCTCCACGGGGTCGCGCCCGGCAGGGCCGGGGTGCCCCGGGGCCACCGGCGTCCCCCCGGGCGTCGGTGCGGCCGGGCTCACGCCCGCTCGACGCAGGCGCCCAGCGAGCGCAGCGCCCCGGCCAGGTCCTCGTAGCCCCGGTCGACGTGGTGGGCGTCGGCCACCTCGGTCCGGCCCTCGGCCACGAGCCCGGCCAGCACCAGGGCGGCACCGGCCCGGATGTCGGGCGCCCGGACCGGCGCCCCGGACAGCCGGGGGACGCCGCGCACCACCGCGTGGTGACCTTCGGTCCGGATGTCAGCGCCCATCCTCCGGAGCTCGTCGACATAGCGGAAGCGGCCGGAGTAGATGTTCTCGGTCACGATCCCCACGCCGTCGGCCACCGTGAGCAGCGTCACCAGCAGCGGCTTGTAGTCGGTGGCCACCCCCGGGTATGGCAGGGTGGCGATGTCCTCGGAGCGCAGCCGGCCCTGGCACGCGGCCCGCAGGCCGTCGGGGGTCATGTCGACGACCACGCCCATGGTCGCCAGCTTGCGCAGCAGCATGTCCATGTGGTCGGGACGGGCGTCCTCCACGACGACCTCGCCCCCGGCCACCGCGGCGGCCGACAGGTAGGTGGCGGCCACGACCCGGTCGGGCACCACCCGGTGGCGGGCGGGCTCGAGCCCGTCGACTCCCTCGACCTCGATCCGCGAGGTGCCGGCCCCGCTGATCGACGCCCCCATGGCGGTCAGGTAGGACGCCAGGTCGGCCACCTCGGGCTCGCGGGCGGCGTTCTCGATGACCGTCGTGCCCTTGGCGGTGACCGCCGCCATCAGCAGGTTGTCCGTGGCGGTGTGGCTGGGGTACTCGAGCACGACCCGGGCGCCCACCAGCCGGCACGCCCCCCCGCCGTCCACCCGCCCCTCGACGTAGCCGTGCGCCGTTCGAAATTCTGCTCCCATGGCGCCCAACCCGCTCAGATGGAAGTCGATCGGCCGGGCACCGAAGTCGTCGCCCCCGGGCATCGAGACCCGGGCGTGCCCGCACCGCGCCAGGAGAGGCCCCAGCACCACGATGGAGGCCCGCATCTTCTCCACCAGTTCGTAGGGGGCCTCGGGCACCAGCTCGGCGGCCGGCGGGGTGTCCACCACGAGCAGGCCGTCGGGGCGGCGCTCGACGGAGGCCCCGAGGGCCTCGAGCACTTCGGTCATGATCTCGACGTCGACGATGCGCGGGACGTTCACCAGCTCGTGGCGACCCTCTGCCAGCAGGCAGGCGGCCATGAGCTTGAGAGCCGAGTTCTTGGCACCTCCTGCCCGGACGGTGCCCGAGAGCGGGCCGTTGGGGTGCACCAGGAAGCTGTCCACCGGCCAAGTATGGCGGGCCGCCCGGCCCTGCCGCCGCATCACCGTGCCGCCCGTCCCCGGTGGCCCACCCCCAGTGGCCCGCCCCCGGTGGCCCACCCCCGGTGGCCCGCCCCACCCGGGCCCACCCGGGGCCACACGGGCCCGCCCGGGACCGCAACCGGGGTGTGCGGTTTCGCCGGACGCCACACCTGGTCCACCGGTGCGTGTCTCCGGGCTTCTCCGGGCTTCTCCGGGCTTCTCCGGGCTTCTCCCGGTCTCTCGGGTCTCTCGGGTGTCCGGGTGTCTCCGGGTGTCTCCGGGTGTCTCCGCGGGTGTCCGGGTGCCTCCGGCCCGGACCCCTGCGGGGTGCTCTGGCCCGGCTCCTCCCACCGACCCAACCGCTATGGTCTGGCCCCGTGGAGCGCCAGATGCAGGCCCCCGACCGCAACCTGGCCATGGAGCTCGTCCGGGTGACCGAAGTGGCGGCCATGGCCGCCAGTCGGTGGATGGGGCGGGGGGACAAGGAAGGGGCCGACGGGGCGGCGGTCAACGCGATGCGGGTAGTCCTCCAGACCGTCTCGATGGACGGGGTGGTGGTCATCGGCGAGGGCGAGAAGGACCACGCACCCATGCTGTACAACGGCGAGCGGATCGGTGACGGCTCACCGCCGAAGACGGACATCGCCGTCGACCCGATCGACGGGACCACGCTGACCGCCCTGGGCCGCGGCGGGGCGCTGGCGGTGATCGCCGCCTCCGAGCGCGGCACCATGTTCGACCCCGGGCCCTGCGTGTACATGGAGAAGGTCGCGGTCGGCCCACGGGGCCGCGGCGCCATCGATGTCAACCGTTCCCCCACCGAGAACCTGCAGGCCCTGTCGGAGGCCCTCGGGCAGCGGGTGAGGGATCTGACCGCGGTCATCCTCGACCGTCCCCGCCACGCCGACCTCATCACCGAGGTCCGCCGGTCCGGGGCGCGCATCCGCCTCATCACCGACGGGGACGTCGCCGGGGCCATCGCCACCGGCTGGCCCGGTTCGGGGGTGGACATCCTCTTCGGCATCGGCGGCACCCCCGAAGGCGTGCTGGCGGCCGCCGCCCTCAAG
Organism: Acidimicrobiaceae bacterium; assembly: GCA_027315445.1. Taxonomy (GTDB): domain Bacteria; phylum Actinomycetota; class Acidimicrobiia; order Acidimicrobiales; family RAAP-2; genus DAHUYA01. The sequence goes on from DAHUYA010000058.1 coordinate 10,181, forward strand.
TGCATGGGTGGGGAGATCCAGGGGCGGCTCTGGCCCCGGGACGACGAGGAGCGACGGGCTGCCCTGGCAGCCGGCTACGACCTCGACGCCGTGCTGACCACCGACGACCTTGTGGACGGCGAGAACTGCTTCTTCGCGGCAACCGGCATCACCGACGGGGAGCTCCTGAAGGGTGTCCGCTACCACGACTTCGGCGCCAGCACCGAGTCGCTGGTGATGCGGTCGAAGTCCGGCACCCTTCGGCGGATCGAGGCCAGCCACCCGCTGGCCAAGTTGGCGGAGTACAGCGCGGTCGAGCTGACGTAGCCGCCGGGGTCACCACGGGCGCGGCTCCTGGCGACTCCTAGCCGGCCGCCACCTCGAGGCGGACCTCCGCCCGTCGCAGCGCCGCCTCGGCCGCCACGAGCTCGGCATCCTCGGGACGGGCTCCCTCACCCTCCTCGCCGCCCGCAGGCCCGCGGGTGGTCCCCGCCCTGGACCGCAGGTCCTCGACCCTGGCCTGGGCCCCGGCCCGCGCTTGCTCGGCCCGGGCCACGTCGATGTCCTCCGCCCGTTCCGCCACCCCGGCGAGCAGGCTGACCCGGGTCGACCAGGTGCCCGGGCCCCCGGAGGCGTCGTCACGGCCTTCGCCGGCGAGCCCGGGCCCGGTCTCCACCTGCATGAAGCCACCGTGCACCGCCAGGCGGACCACCGCGCCCTCGTCCCGCTCCACCCGAACCTGCCCGGTGAGCACGTCGGTGATGATCGGGGTGTGCCCGTCGAGCACGGTCAGCTCCCCGTCCGAGCTGCGCAGGACGACCGCGCGGGCGTCGCCCTCGAGCAGCTTCGCCTGAGGGGTGACGACCTCGACGGCGAAGACGCCGCCGGCCATCAGGCCTCCTTCTCGAGTTGGCGCTGCTTCTCGAGCACCGAGTCCACGCCACCGACATTGAAGAAGGCCTGCTCGGGCACCTCGTCGAGGTCGCCCTTGAGCAGCGCCTCGAAGGACTCGACCGTCTCCTCCACCGACACGTTCACGCCCTTGAGGCCGGTGAACGCCTCGCCCACGTTGAACGGCTGGGAGAAGAACCGCTGGATCTTGCGGGCACGCGACACCGTGATCCGGTCCTCCTCGGAGAGCTCGTCGAGCCCGAGGATGGCGATGATGTCCTGCAGCTCGCGGTAGCGCTGCAGCACACCCTGCACCTGCCGCGCCACGTTGTAGTGGCGTTCGCCCACGACCTCGGGTGCCAGGATGTTGGAGGTGGAGGCCAGCGGGTCCACGGCGGGGTAGATGCCCAGGGCGGCGATCTGGCGGGACAGCTCGGTGGTGGCGTCGAGGTGGGTGAAGGTGGTGAACGGCGCCGGGTCCGTGTAGTCGTCGGCTGGCACGTACACCGCCTGCAGGGAGGTGATCGACTTGCCCTTGGTGGAGGTGATCCGCTCCTGCAGCTCGCCCATCTCGTCGGCCAGAGTCGGCTGGTAGCCCACCGCCGACGGCATCCGGCCGAGCAGGGTGGACACCTCGGAGCCGGCCTGTACGAACCGGAAGATGTTGTCGACGAACAGGAGCACGTCCTGGTTCTGGACGTCGCGGAAGTACTCCGCCATGGTCAGGGCGGCCAGGGCCACCCGGAGCCGGACCCCCGGCGGCTCGTCCATCTGGCCGTAGACCAGCGCCGCCTTCTCGATCACCCCGGACTCCTGCATCTCGATCCACAGGTCGGTCCCCTCGCGGGTGCGCTCGCCCACTCCGGCGAACACCGAGACGCCACCGTGCTGGGTGGCCACCCGGTTGATCATCTCCATGATGAGCACCGTCTTGCCCACCCCGGCTCCGCCGAACAGGCCGATCTTGCCGCCCTGCACGTAGGGCTCGAGGAGGTCGATGACCTTGATGCCGGTCTCGAACATCTGGGCGCGCGGCTCGAGCTGGTCGAAGCGGGGCGCCGGCCGGTGGATCTCCCACCGGTCCTCCACCTCCCCGATGTCGTCGGTGTCGAGCGGCTTGCCGAGCACGTTGAAGACGTGGCCGAGCACCTGGGGCCCGACCGGCACGGTTATGCCCCGGCCGGTGTTGCGCACCCTGGTCCCCCGGACCAGTCCGTCGGTCGGCTGCATGCAGACGCAGCGCACCCGGCCCTCGCCGATCTGCTGGGCCACCTCGGCCGTGACGGTGAGGCGGCTCCCATCGCGCTCGAGGTCCATCTCCCCCGCGAAGTTGATCTCGGGGAGCGCGTGGGGTGGGAACTCGACGTCGACGACCGGTCCGGCGATCGCCACGACGCGGCCGTCCTCGTGCCCTTGGCCCGGCCGGGCGGTCTCGGGTGCTGTGGTGGTCATCGGGCTCAAGCTCCCTTCGACTGGCGGAGCGCCTCCGCTCCGCCGACGATCTCCATGATCTCGGTGGTGATGGCGTCCTGGCGGGCGCGGTTCATGATCCGGCTGAGGGTGCGGATCAGCTCCTCGGCGTTCTCGGTGGCGGCC
>DAHUYA010000070.1 GCA_027315445.1 Acidimicrobiaceae bacterium
CCACGCCGACAGCGTCTACCCGTTCAACCCGGACGGCACCCGGGAGTTCCTCGAGGACAAGCCCTTCTTGGAGCCGTTCTCCCTCATCCCGGCCCTGGGCGCGCTCACCGAGCGCCTCCGGTTCGTCACCTTCGTGCTCAAGCTGCCGATACGCCATCCGGTGCTCGTGGCCAAACAGGTGACCTCCACCGCGGTGCTCACCGGCAACCGGCTGGTCCTCGGGGTGGGCACCAGCCCCTGGCGCGAGGACTACGAGGTGCTCGGGGTGCCCTGGTCCCGCCGGGGCCGCCGGATGGACGAGTCCCTGGCGGTGCTGCAGGGACTGTTCGCCGGCGGCTACTTCGAGTTCCACGGCGAGCTCTACGACCTGCCGCCGATCAAGCTGTCGCCGGTGCCCACCGAGCCGGTGCCGCTCCTGATCGGCGGGCACGGGGAGGCGGCCCTGCGTCGGGCGGCGGAGGTGGGCGACGGCTGGCTCCACGGCGGTGGCGACCCCGAGCGGCTGCCGGCCCTGCTGGCCCAGCTCGAGGAGCACCGGCGGCGCGAGGGGACGGCCGAGCGGCTGGGTGGACGACCCTTCGAGGTCCACGTGATCTCCATGGACGCCTTCAGCGTGGACGGGGTGCGCCGGCTCGAGGAGCGCGGGGTGACCGACGTGATCGTCGGCTTCCGGTGGCCCTACGAGGTGGGCCCGGACGTCGAGCCCCTGACTGCCAAGCTCGACAAGCTCCGCTGGTACGCCGACCAGGTGATCGCCAAGTTCGTCTGACGGCGAGTCCGCCGGTCAGGGGAGTGTGCGCCTGTCGGTCAGGCCCTCGCCCCGGGGCCGGCCGGTCAGGCCCTCGCCCTGGTGGCCCGCCGGGCCCCCAGCTGCATGTCGTAGACGTGCCGGGTGATCTGCTGGGACACGGCCTCGGGACGGCGCAGGAACCGGAGGCCGGCCGAGCCGTCCCTTCCCACCGACACCGTCTGGCAGTCCACCTCCACCCGGCCCGAGGGCAGCTCGATGAGGAGGGTCATGGTGGCGCCGACCTTGAGCCCGGTGCCGTCCTGCAGGCGGACCCCGCCGCCCGACATGTCGAGAGACACCGTCTCGCTCACCCGGTCCTCGCCGGAACCACCGACCAGGTTGGTCACGTGCACCGGGACCTGGGTCCGCACCCGGAGCCACTCCCGGGGCTGGTGGACCTGGCCGGCGGTGTGCGGCGACAGCAGGCACACGGTCGTGCCCGGACGGTGGGCAGAGATCTCGAGGGTGGCGAGCATCCGGAACATGCCGCCGCCCGAACCGCTCTCGGCGTGCACGTCGTGCCAGTCGAGCTCGAGGACCCGGTCGTCCGAGGTGCTGAGCTCGAGCTGGGACCGGTCGGTCACGCCGATCACCGTGCCCTCCACCGGAGCGTCGGCACCCGGCCCGCCGCCGTCGTCGGCCGCGTACATCCGCATCTTGGCGTGGACGAGGACGTTGAGCTTCGCCTGGTCGATCATCGAGGTTCCCTGAACGCGTGCACGACCCCACGACGAGGACGCATGTTGGCCCTGTGTCGAGCGGAGTATACGGGGCAGGGTTGCGCAAGAGCGGGATGACCTGGGCGAAAGCCGACGGGGCGTCAGGTCGCCCGGACGTCCGGGCGTCGCCTGGCCGGGCCCCGCGACGCCGGTCCCACCGGCGGAGCTGGCGGACGTCCGGCCCGCTACCGGCGGAGGGCGCCGGCGACCCGGGGTCCCACGAAGTGGGTGCCGGCGACGAAGCGCATCAGAGGTCCCAAGCTCGGAGCGGCCAGCGCGCCGACGAAGAAGAGCCCCGGAACGCTGGATTCGAAGTGGCGGTCGAGGACAGGGGCACCGGCGAGGATCTTCACGCCCGCACGCAGTGAGGGCTCGAGGTAGCCCAGCCGATCGAGGTCGAGCCGATAGCCGGTCCCGGCGATGACGTGCTCCGCCACTTCGGTCACGCCTCCGTCGGGGCTTCTCAAGTGGAGCCGGACGCGGTCGCCGACCACCTCGGACCCAACGAGCTGGTGGTTGAGCAAGAGGGGGACCTTGTCCACCACCCGGTCCCTGAGCCACCAGGCACCTTGCGGACCGAGGAAGCCCAATCCCCGCCGGACCCTCGACGACGGCGACAGCAGGCGGAAGACGTCGGGCAGGCGGTCGTAGGTCCAGCACGGCCATCCCTCGCACAGGCGGGCCACCGGCCTCCGGAACCGCTGCAGGCGGGTGGGAGCCGCCGGATTGGGTGGCGGCCAGTGCACCCCGCCGCCGCGGAGGACCACCTTGACGGTCGCTCCCTGCTCGCGCAGGAGCGCCGCCGTCTCGAGCGCCGAGGTTCCCCCGCCGACGACGAGCACCTCTCTTCCCCGGAATCGTCCGAGATCCGTGTGCTCGGAACTGTGCGAGCCGAATCCCGGGGGAAGGCCGGCCACCTCGTCGGGGAGGTAGGCGAACGGCATGACACCGGTGGCGACGACGACCCGAGCCGCCCGAATGCGCTCGTCTTCGGCGGTACGCACCAGAAAGCCCCCATCGGGCGCTCGGACCACCGAGACGACGTCGGTCTCCTCGACGGCGGGAACCAGCTGTTCGGCGAACCAGGTGCCGTACGAGATGAACTGCTCCCTCGACAGGGGGATCACCCGTTCGTGGTAGACCTCTCGGGCCTCCCGGCAGTAGTCACGGACGAGGAACCCGGACCCGGGCGCCGACAGGTCGGAGGCGTAGGGCTCGGACTTGAGGATCATCCCCTTGGGCATGTGGAACCGCCACGACCCCATGGGGCGACCGAAGATCCTGTGCTCGATCCCGGCGCCCGAAAGGTGGGCCGAGATCGACAGTCCGTTCGGTCCGGCGCCGATCACCACGACGTCCGTGCCGCCGGACCCCCGTGCCCGGCGGGTCGATGGCCTGACCTCGTGGGCCGAGGCCAGCGTCGCCGCGCGACCGAGGCGAGCCTTCAGCTCGTGGCCGGCCCGGCGGCCGGCCCGGCCGACATCGGCCCCCAGCGCCGCCCACGCGGGCCGGAGGTCCGTCCTGTCCACGAAGTCGTAGGCCTGGGGGCGGAGAAGATCCCGGGCGAAGGCCCCGAGGGCCTGCCCGGGCGGAACGCTGTCGGGGCGGCCGGGGCGGGCGATGTTCTCCCGCAGCCACTTGACGTCACCCTTCAGGTAGCGGACCCTGACGCCGGTCCGGTAGCCCGGCAACGGCGTGAGCGGTTCGCCCGCCGACCATTGCCAGAGCAAGCGGGGGAAGTCGACGCCCGACCGGACGGCCACCTCCAGTGATCCCGACAGGCGGGCGTTGATCTCCATGAGGAGCGGGAGCCCCAGGGCGTCACGGCGGAACTCCACCTCGCAGTAACCCTCGAGGTCGAGGGCCTCGACGAGCCGGGATGCGCTCGACCAGAGCTCGGCGGGCATGGGGATGCTCTCCCGGACCACCGAGACGCCGCCGAGCACCGGGGTCGTGCGGTGGGCCAGTTGGGCGAAGGACGCCCACACCCTTCCCCGGGCGTAGAAGATGCTCACGGCTTCCCGAGCACCGCCGACCCACTCCTGGGCGACGAGGTCGCTGCCGGTGTCCAGCAGTTGCCGGACGCACTCGAAGGCCTCGTGCTGGTCGAGCACCACGTGTGGGAACACGCGGGTCGCGGTCGGGCCGTTGGTGACCCACGACCGGGTGGGCTTGATGACTGCCGGGTAGCCGACCTCGTCGAGGGCCGCCGAAGCGTCCTCGGGACGGTCGATCGCAACGGTGTGGGGGGTCGGTATGCCGAGAGCCCTCGCGACGTCGAGGGTGCGCTGCTTGTCGTTGGCCACCCCGAGCGCCGGCTCCGGGGCCAGCGCCAGCGCGACGTTCCGGTCTTCGAAGGAGGACCGGAACGGGCGGATGGCGGCGACGGAGCCGTCCATCGAGGGGATCAGCACGCGGGCGGGGTGCTCGCCCACGAGATCGAGGAGGACCTTCGCGTAGGCCGTGGCGTCGCCGTGGTAGCTGGGCAGGGTCTCGTTCCGCACCGACCAGCGAGATGCGAAGGCCGGCGGGCCGAACCGCGGCTCGCACCGGTCGGCCGCCTCGGCCACGGCCACACGCAACCCGGCGCGTCCGAGCATTCGGGTGGCCACCAGTGCCTGGCGCTCGGCCCCGTCGAGGACCAGGGCCTCGACGGGGGCGTGTCGCGGGCTGAGGCGTTGCATGGCGGGCCGGCAGGACCTGTCGTCAGTCGGGTCGCACGATCGCAGGGTCATCCGTCATGGGCGCAGCGCGCCGACTCCCTGCTCCGCCGGCAGGCCACCTCGCCCTCGTCCACCCAGGCACCCTACGTCGCTCTCTTCCGCCGTCCATCCCGCGTCCGTAGTGGTCGAAGCCATGCGAGGTCGTCACCTTCTGGTTGAAGTTGTCACCTCAGGCGCCAAGAGAGAGTCGCCGGTCGAACCGGTGATACGCCGACGCCGCCACCGACCTGCGACCCCGGGCCAACCTTCCGCGACGCTCAGCCCGCCGACCGTCGGCGAGCGACGGCGCGCCAGCGAGGGTGACCCGGTATCAGGCGCCCGGACCCCGCCTCTTGGTTGGCTTACGAAGCTCTTGGTCCAAGAAGGCTCGGCGATCCGACGGCTCGTTCGCAAGACGAGGCGCATCCCCTCGCGTCTCAGGTCGAGCCCGAGCGGTCTGTGGCGGTTGGCCCGGGCCCTGGCACGGGATCCGGTCGAGACCCTGCTCTACGCCCCCGAGGTCGTGGCCCACCAGCTGTTCGACCGGCAGTTCGCCTACCAGGTCGAAGAGGACTGGGGTCCCTCGCTCCACCACGTGCTCGGTCTGGAGTGGCCTTGCCTCGAGTGCAGTGGATATCAACAGGTCTGGAATCGCATCGAAGCCGATCTCGACGAAAAGGGCTTGAGCGTCGGCCGGTGGACCTACGGCGAGTACAGCGACGCCGACGCCTCGCTGGGCGCAGCCGTCTGGTGCGCCGTCCGCCATCTCAGCCCGGCAACGGTCGTCGAGACGGGCGTGGCGCGGGGTGTGACGAGCCGGTTGGTCCTCGAAGCCATGTCGCTGAACGAGGGGGGCCATCTCTGGAGCGTCGACCTGCCGCACCCCCTCCGTCCGGAACTGCACGCGGAGACCGGAGCGGCGGTGCCCGAGGGGTTGCACGACCGATGGACCTACGTGCGGGGATCCAGTCGCCGCCGGCTCCCCTCGCTGGTGGCCCAGCTCGGACAGGTCGACCTCTTCATCCATGACAGCCTGCACACCGGGCGGAACATGCGGTTCGAGATGGGCACTGTCTGGCCGGCTCTCCGCGGGGGAGGGGTGATGTTGGTCGACGACGTGGACAACCAGTCGTTCGCCGACTTCCTCGGTCGGGCCGGTCAGCCGGAGTCCCTGGTGCTCCGCGCTGCAGACGGACCATGGATGTTCGGCATGGTGCGAAAGCCGCAGCGATCGGCGGGGACGTAGATCGAGTGCCCAGCAGTTCCGCGAGCGCGATGTACCTGGCATCGTAGGCCGGGACGTTGCGACGCAGTTCCCAACATCGTCCCAAGAGGTGCCGGTGCGAGGAGCGCCAGAATGGCGCCATCAGCCGGAAATGCAAGTGCCGTCGGACATCGGTGGTCCGGCACCAGCCGGACATCGGTGGTCCGGCACCAGCCGGGCACCGTGCACGACCACAGCGACGGGCTCGCGCGTGGTGATGGGCTCGAGGAGGAGAGGCCACGGCTGCGGCGCGGTCGTGTCGGTGCCATCCTGGTGCCGGCGGGCTGCGCAGCCGGCGCCGGGGAGGGTGAGGACCATGGGGGACGACGGGGTGACGGTGGTCACTGCTCGCGAGCTCGGGCGAAGGTCGCGTGCGGCGGTCGAGGCCAAGGACCGACAGGGCTGGCTCGACCTGTTCGCCGACGACGCGGTGGTGCAGGACCCGATCGGGCCGTCGCCCTTCGATCCCGAGGGCAGGGGCCACCGGGGGCGGGACGCCATCGCCGCCTTCTACGACAACGTCATCGCGCCGAGCGAGAGGATCACCTTCGAGATAGAGCGCTCCTATCTCTGCGGTGACGAGGTGGCCGACGTCGGGACCATCCGCACCACCCTGGCCGGGGGCGGGCACGTGGCGGTCGTGCGGGGCGTCTACACCTACAGGAGCAACGGGGACGGGAAGCTGGCCGCCCTGCGGGCCTTCTGGGAGTTCGGCGCCACCGAGCTGATCGACGCCTGACCGGGACCGGCGGCGATCAGGGAAGAAGGACCACCTTGCCGAGCTTGCCGCCCCGCTCGAAGCGGTCGTAGGCGGCGGACGCCTCCGACATCGCGAAGGTGTCGGCCACCGGCACGGTGAGCCGCCCGTCGGCCAGCAGCGGCAGCACGTGGGCGGCCACCCCGGCGGCCACCGTCGCCTTGCCGACCCGGTCCCGGGCCCGGAGGGTGGAGCCGGAGATCCGGGCCCGGCTCCCCATGAGCTGCAGCAGGTTGAGCTCGATCTTGGCGCCGCTGCCCACGCCGATCACCGCCACCCGGGCCCCGGGGGCGAGGGCGGCCATCGCCGAGGGCAGGCTGGCCGCACCGACCAGCTCGAGCACCACGTCGTAGGGACCGTGGTCGGCCGCCGCCGCCGGGTCGATCACCCGGGCGGCCCCGAGCGCCGCCAACCGGTCGTGCAGGGAATGGTCACGGGCCGACGCCACCACCCGCGCCCCGGCCGTCGCCGCCAGCTGCACCGCCGCCGTCCCGACCCCGCCGGCCGCGCCGGTCACCAGCACCCGCTCGCCGGGGCGGAGCCCCGCCTGGGTGAACAGAGCGTCGTGGGCGGTGGTGAA
>DAHUYA010000084.1 GCA_027315445.1 Acidimicrobiaceae bacterium
GGAAGGCGCTCGACCAGCTCGGTGAGCCCCACCCGGTGGACCGCCTCGTCGAGCTCGTCGTCGGTGACGTCGCCGGGACGGGCGAAGGCGATGTTGTCGCGGATCGTCCCGGCGAAGAGGAACGCTTCCTGGGGCACCACCCCGAGCTGTCGGCGCAACGAGTCGAGGGTGACGCCACGCAGGTCGTGCCCGTCGATCAGCACCCGACCTTCGGTCGGGTCGTAGAAACGGGTGACGAGCTTGGCCATGGTCGACTTGCCCGCCCCGGTCGGACCGACGAAGGCCACGGTCTCGCCGGGAGCGATCCGCAAGTCGACGTCGCGCAGCACCGGCACGCCGGGGTCGTAGCCGAAGGAGACTCCCTCGAAGACGATCTCCCCTTGGATCGGGGGCAGCTCGCTCGCCTCGGCCACCTCGCGCACGCTCGGCTCGGTCCCGAGCAGTGTCCGCAACTTGAAGATGGAGGCGTGTCCCTGCTGGAAGGTGTTGTACTGCTGCACCAGCAGCTGGATGGGCGAGAAGAAGCGGTTGAGGTAGAGGAAGAAGGCGATCAGGGCGCCGGGGGAAAGTTGGTGATGGACCACCATCATCCCGCCGATCCCGAGCAGGGCGGCCTGCCCGAGCGCGCCCAGCAGCTGGGTGCCCGGCCCGTAGACGGCGTTGATCTTGGCGGTGTAGTCGTACGCGTCCCGGTAGGTGCCCAGCACGTTGCGGTGGTGGAGCACGTTGTGGCGCTGGCGGTTGTGGGCGACGACGACCCGGAACCCGTGGAGGCTCTCGGAGAGATCGGCCAGCACGTCGGCGATGCCGTCGCGCACCCGCCGGTAGCCGCGCTCGGAGGCGGACCGGAACCACAACGAGGCGACGGTGAGGAGGGGCACCACCAGGCCGACGGTGATCAGTGCCAGCCGAACGTTGGTGACGAAGAGGACGACGGTGATCACCACCATGGTCAGTCCCTGGATGGCGAGTTGGGCCAGCCCGTCCTGCAGCAGCTGCTGCAGGTTCTCGATGTCGCTGGTCATCCGGGTCATGATCACGCCCGCCTTCTCGTCGGTGAAGAAGTCGAGCGACATCCGTTGGAGGTGGGTGAAGACCCTGATCCGGAGGTCGTTCATCACCCGGGCGGCGATCCGCCCGGTCACCATGACGGTGCCGCGCTGGGCCAGGGCGCCGACGACCACCGACAGCAGGTAGACGGCGGCCAGGACCGCCACCAGCCCGAGGTGGTGGTGGCCGGGGAGCATCCCGTCGTCGACGGCGTACCTGGTCAGCAGCGGCCCGGCCTGGGTGACCAGGCTGAGGACCACGATGAGCAGGCCGGCGAGGGCCAGCATCCACGGGTACTCCCAGAGCAACCGCCAGATGCTGAGCCGGCGTGACTCGGCGGCGGTCCGTCGGTGGGTGAACCGGGCGGCTGGCTCCCCGTGGTCCGGCTCCTCGCCCAGCAGCCGGTCCACCCCGGCCTGCAGCTCGGAGGGGATGCCCCCGAACGGCAGACCCTGCCCGGGCTGGCCGGCCGCCATCCCACCGCCGATCGGGGGACCGAAGCCGCCGCCCCAGCCCATCAGCGGACCCCGCCGTCGAGCGCCCGCCGGTGCGGTCCTGCCGCCTCGGGGTCGCCCTGGGCCAGCACCTCGGCGTAGAGGGGGGTGGTGGCCAGCAGCTCGGCATGGGTGCCCTGGGCCACCGCCCGGCCCCGCTCGAGGAGGACGACCCGGTCGGCCAGGCTGATGGTGGAGAGGCGGTGGGCGATCACCACCGTCGTCCTCCCCCCCAGCAACTGGCGCAGGGCGGCATGGATCTCCTGCTCCACCTGGACGTCGATGGCGCTGGTGGCGTCGTCGAGGACCAGCATCGGCGGGTTCACCAGGAGCGTCCGGGCGATGGCGATCCGCTGGCGCTGGCCGCCCGACAGGGTGTACCCGCGCTCGCCGACCACCGTGTCGTAGCCCTCGGGCAGCTCTCGGATGAAGCCGTCGGCACCGGCGGCGGTGGCCGCCGCCACCACCTCGTCGAGGTCGGCGGTCGGCCGGCCGTAGGCGATGTTGTCCCGGATGGACACCGAGAAGAGGAAGGGCTCGTCGAGCACGATGCCCACCCGGGCCCGCAGGCTGGTCAGGGTGAGGTCGCGGACGTCGTGGCCGTCGATCCGTACGGCGCCCCCGTCGGCGTCGTAGAAGCGGGCCAGCAGCCTGGCCACCGTCGACTTGCCCGACCCGGTCCGCCCCACCAGCGCCACCGTCTCGCCCGGTGCCACGTGGAGGTCGAAGTGGTCGAGGACCCTCGGCGCGTCCGGCTCGTCCCCGTAGGAGAAGACCACCGAGTCGAAGCGCACGTCGCCCCGGCACCGCTCGAGGTCGAGCGCCCCTGGGCGGTCGACCACCGTCGGCTTCTCGTCGAGGATCTCGTAGATGCGCTCGGCCGAGGCGGCGGCCCGCTGGCCCATCATCACGATCATCCCGAGCATCATGAACGGCGCCTGCAGCATGATCAGCCACGAGTTGAAGGCGACGATGGCGCCGACCCCGAGGTGCCCGTTGATGATGAGGTAGCCCCCGAGCATGAGGACGAGCGCCAGACCGACCTGGGGCAGGTTCTGCACCGTCGGGGTGAAGCGAGCCCGCAGGTCGGCGTCCTTCACATAGCTCCACCGCACCTTCTCGGCCGAACGGGCGAGCGAGCGGAGCTGCTGGCCCTCGGCGGCGAAGGACTTCACCACCCGGACGCCGTTCACGTTCTCGTCGACGATCGTGGCCACGTCGGCCAGCCGGGCCTGGATCAGCCACGACACCGGGAACATCGACCTGCGCATCCGGACCCCGACCACGAAGACGAACGGCATGGTCGCCATCGCCACCAGGGCCAGCGGCACGTCGATCGAGAGCATGAACCCGAAGGCCACCAGGGCGATCGAGCACTGGACGAGCACCATCGGGGCGAAGGTCAGGTACATGTTGACCGAGCGGATGTCCGAATTGGCCCGAGAGATGAGCTGGCCCGACTGCACCCGGTCGTAGAAGGGGAACGACAGCCGGGTGAGGTGCTCGTAGATGATGCCCCGAAGGTCGAACTCGATCCGATAGGCGGTCTGGAAGAGGAACCGCCGCGACACGTAGCCGGCCAGGCCTCCGGCCAGACCGAGCGCGATGATCCACCACACGTAGAAGTGCAGCGGCACCGTGTGGTGCTGGATCGAATTGGTGATGCCCTTGTCGAGCAACAGGGGGATGAACGCCGTCAGCACCAGGCTGGTGAACGAAGCCAGCAGCGCGGTGAGGAACATCGCCTTGTGGGCGCCCACGATCGGGAGGGCGCGGCGCAGCCAGCGGCGCGAGCGGTCGGGATCGATGCCGGCCCGCGGCGCCCGGTAGCGCGCGGTGACCGTGACCGGCTCGAAGGCCGACGGGGAGCCGTCGGCCTCCGGTCCGGTGTCGGCGCGGGCCCGGGTCCGAGGCGCGGTGGACTCCACTCAGCCGCCTCTCGGGTGCGATCCGGCGGTGCCCGACCGGGAGGCGAGCGACGCTCGCATGGCCCGCTGCCAGAGGGTGAGGCCCTCGAGTGCGGACCGCTCTGCGACGGGGTCGTCGAGGGCCGAGGCCAACCGGCGGAGCCGAGCTTCCACCGCCTGGTCCGCCGCCGCCAGGGCGCGCCGGCCTTCGGCGGTCAGGGTGTGGGCCACCCGCCGACGGTCGTCGGCGGCCGGATGGCGGTCGACCAGGCCCCTGGCCACCAGCCCGTCGACCACCGCGGTGATGCTGGGTGGTCGCACCGCCAGTCGGTCGGCCAGGGCCGAGGGCATGGCCGGGCCGGCGTCGAGCAGTCCGAGGATGCGGTACTGGGGCATCGAGAGGTCGGCCTCGGCCACGCCCAGCTCCACCTGCTTGGCCAGCCAGGCCGCGGTCCGGCCTGCACCGGGCGTCGGGTTCGGCGTGGCCCCGGCACCGTGTGCCGGGGCCGGCGGCGTCGCAGCCGGCACCCCGTCGGACGCCGCGACGTTCGCTTCGACGGTCACATATTTAGATTACCGAAGCAATTCGACGCCCGTGCCGCCCGGGCCACCCGGTCGGGTCCACAACCGGGGTAAGTTTCATATAGCAGAAGACATACCACTCAAATTTGTGATAGACAGAAGGAAGCAAACAACGAGATGGACGGGGACATCGCGACCGAGAGGTTCCCACCCTCGAGGAGGGCGGTATGGCAGTACCCACAGAGCACGAGCTACGCAATGGCGACGGGCGGTCGTACACCGTCAGTTCCGTCGACAACGCCATGCGCCTGCTGAGCGCCCTGAAGGACCGGCCCTCGCTCTCGGTCAAGGAGGGTGCGGAGCTGTTGGGTGTCGCCCCCTCCACCGCCCACCGGCTGCTCACCACCCTTCAGGGGCACGGGTTCATCGCCCAGGACCCCCGGACCCGGCGCTACGGGCCCGGCCCGGCCCTTCTCGAGGTGGCGCTGGCCACCCTGCAGCGAGTGGACGTCCGGCGGGTGGCACACCCGCACCTGGTGGCCCTTTCGGCCGCCGTCCGCGAGACGGCCACCCTCGGCGTGCTGGAGGGCACGACCGTCCGCTTCATCGACTCCGTGGAAGGGCCGCAGCTGGTGCGGGTCGGGGCACGGACCGGGGACCAGCTGCCGGCGCACGTCACGGCCGTGGGCAAGGTGCTGTTGTCGGCGTTGTCCGACGTCGAGCTGCGTCGCCGCTACCTCGACGCGCGCCTGCCGGCGCTCACCAACTTCACCACCACGTCGCGGGCGGTGCTGTTCGACGAGCTGGGCCAGGTGCACTCCCAAGGCTTCGCCGTCAGCTTCCAGCAGAGCTCGGTCGGGCTCTGCGACGTGGCGGTGCCCGTGGTGGATCCGCAGGGCAACGTGCTGGCCGCGGTCGGGGTGTCCGCACCGGCGGCCCGGCTCGAGCGGCGACAGGTGACCGCCATCGTGGAGGCGGCCCGCCAGAGGGTGCAGCGGATCGAGGACGAACTGCGGGGCCCCGCCTTCCAGGGGGCCGGCTGAGCCCGCTCCCCCTCCGCCCGGTGGCAGCCGGGTCGGGCGGTGACGTCTCGAGCTACAGATCGTCGAGCAGCTCCCGGCACCGCTGGGCATTGGCCGCCACCTTGGATCGGAAGGCGTCCATCCGTGCCAGCTTCGCGTCGAGCTGACGGGTCAGCTCCTCGTTGAGGCTCAGCGCCTCCTCGAGCAGCACCCGCTGCTGGGCACGCGCCTCGTCCGTCGGCTCGTCACGCTTGGCCCGGTAGGCGTCGCGGACCTCGTCGAGGCGGTGCTCGGAGTCGAGGAAGCCCTTGATCTCCTCGAGGTTCATCCCGAGCACCTCCCGAAGCTCGAGGATCCGGTCGAGGCGTTGCAGGTCTGCGTCCCGGTACCGACGCTCGCCACCGCTGGTGTGTCCCGAGGGGCTGAGGAGACCGAGCTCCTCGTAGTAGCGCAGGGTCCGGGCGGACACCCCCGCCCTGGCGGCGGCGCCGCTGATCCGCAGCCCGTCGGCCGGCGCGGTGTCCCCCGTCGCCTCGCCGGCACCGGCCGGGTCGACCACGGGTGAGGCGGCGGTCATCGGACCGGGGCGAGCCATCGGACCGGGGCGAGCCATCGGACCAGTCCATCAGCAGGGCTCCGGTCTGCGCAACGACCCGGGCGGCCGTCGCGTGCGAGCACGGTCGGCATGTGCCCTCATTCTAAACGTTGACGTAAAGGTAATGTGTGCCACGCCGCCGAGGGCGGTGCTCGCCCGCGCCCTCCTGCGCGACGCTGGACCGAGCCGGCGGCGCCCGGTGGGGCGGCGGGAGCCCCGCAACGGGGCTAACGGGACCGGGCCTGGCGCTCCTCCTCGAGGCGCTGCAACGACGCCTTCAGCGAGGCCTCGATGAGCTGGTCGTTGTCCTTGGAGATGAACCGATGGACGGGCTTCTCGAGCAGGGTGCGCACGAGGGGGTTGCACACCTCGTAGGTCTCGCGGAAGTGGACCCTCGTCCTTCCCTCGCCGAGGTCCTCGAGCCTCGTCCATCCCGAGGCACGCGACCACAACGGCTTGCCGATCGCGTCGTAGCGCCAGGAGATCGGGCGCTGTGACTCGGTGATCCATTCCCACGACTGGGCCCGGCCACCGGAGAGGAGGTATCGCGGGACCGGGAACCAACAATGGCGGACCAGGCCGTTGCCTTCGGCGTCACCTGGGAAGTAGATCTCGATCTTGACCTTCTCGGTCTCGAACCCACGGCGTATGCGGCTCCACATGACGTCCCAGACGTCCTCTGGGCTGGCCTCGACCACGAAGTCGAACCGGTGGTCCTGCACGGTGCCTCCTCTCGGGGTCCTCCGCCCTCCGGTCGGGAACCGGGAGGGCATTGGGTGCTTGTCTATCCCGTTCTGGACCACGATGCCCCCGGACCCGCCCGGACCCGCCCGTGTCCGGGCAGAGCGGCACCGGTGCGACGGTTCAGTTCCGAACCGGTGGTGGTGTCGGGGAGCCGGACCAAGCCCCGGTGGGCACGCCCACGTTCGGGGCGCCGTTGGCCGGGGCGCCGTTGGCCGGGGCGCCATTGGCCGGGGCGCCATTGGCCGGGGCGCCATTGGCCGGGGCGCCGTCAGCCGGCGGAGTCGCGCCGCTCGGCGTCCTCGGGCCACCGTCCAGGGCACCGCACTGACGGGCCCGCTCGAGGCGGTCGGTGTCCTCGAGCCGCCGAGCGAGCTGGGCTGCCTCGGAGGCCGCCTCGGCGGCCAGCGTCCGGTCACCGGTGGCCAGCCGCGACTCGGCCAGTCCGAGCAGCACGTCGCAACGCGTCATCGGCTCGCCGCCGTACCGGTCGAGGATGCCGAGCGCCCGGACGAAGTGCCCGATGGCCAACGGGTTCCGCTGCCGCAGCGCCTGGCGGCCCGCAACCAGACAGTTGCGAACCACCTCGGCCGGATCGCCCAGCGCCACGCCCAGCGCGGCGTGGCGCGCCAGATCGTCGAGATGGCGGTCGCGGAGGGTGGGGCCCAACGCCGAGATCGCCTCGGCCGTCCGGTGGTGAAGTCGAACCCGGCGACCCCGCGACATGGACCGGTAGATCGCCTCACGGAACAGGGGATGGGTGAAGGCGTAGTGCCCCTCCGCCCCTGCCTCCTCGCGCAACAACCCCACCGACACGGCCCGATCGAAGGCGTCGAGCGCTCGCGAAGGGTCGAGGCCGGCGGCTTCGCCCGTGACGTGTGCGTCGAACTGTGGCCCGGCCACCGCCGCCGCCTCGACGAGGGTGATCACGTCCCCCGGCAGCCCGGCGATCCGGCTGGCGAGGAGCTCGCTGATCGCGTTCGGGACGGGCAGTTCGAGCGTCTCGCCCGCCATGTGCCCGAGTGCGGGCTCCTTCGGTTCGCCGGCCAGCTGGCTGATGATCTCGCAGAGCAGCAGGGGGTTCCCCCGTGTCAGGTAGAGCAGTCCGGGGACGTCCGGGCGCTGCGTCACGCCGCTGGCCGTGAGGAGCTCCCCGAGCGCTGCCTCGTCGAGCCCGCCGACCGTCAGCTGCACCGGCTCGGCGCCGCCGGTCAGCCGGCTGAAGCCCCCCCGGAGGGGGTGCTCCGGGGGCATGTCGGTCGGCCGATAGGTGGCGAGCACCACCGGCCCGGCGGACTGCCGGTTCCGGAGCAGATGGCGCAGGAGAAGCAGCGTCGGGTGGTCGGCGTGATGGAGGTCGTCGAGGACGAGCAGCACGTTGCGGGTCTTGGTGAGCTCGGTCAGGGTCGAGGTGATCGCCTGCACGAAGCGGAGCCGCTCGATGTCTGGGTCGCCCCGACCACCGGCCAGGGCCCGGACACGCTCCTCGACCCGGCCCCGCAGTCCGGGCACGAGGTGGGCCAGCTCGGCCATCTGCCACAGCGGGATACGGTCGAGCTCGACCGGCGACAGGCCGGCGACGTAGTGCCGCAAGAGCTCGGCGAACGGCTGGTACGGCTCGATGGGCTCCTCGTCGCACCGGCTCCACAGCACCAGTGCGCCGTCGGCCGCCGCCTGGCGGGCGAGCGTCCGGGCGAGGCGGGTCTTGCCGATGCCCATCTCACCCGACAGGGCGAGCAAGGGTGCCCCCGTGCCCCGGCTCACCGAGGCCCACCACCGTCCCAGGGCCTTCAGCTCGGCCTGCCGACCGACCAGGGGGAAGACGTCGGCCGCCTCGTCGAGGACCTCGCCGCTGGGCGCCAGGGCCACGCCGCCGGCCAGGTCCGCCGCGCCCGGGGGAGCGCCGCCGTTCGACCGGTGGTCCGGCTCGGAGGTGGGGGCCTCGGCCGGATGTTCCCCGACCGGGGTGTCCGCGGTCACCACCTCGATCTCCTCGGTCGTCGCGGTGAGGGGGATCGGGGCGCTCCTCTCCCTCGTGTCGCGCCACGCCAGCTCGGGATGCTGGGTCAGGATCTGTTGCTCGAGGCGGGCGATGTCGGGTCCGGGTTCGATGCCCAGCTGCTCGATCAGGTTGTGGCGCAGCGCCTGGTACACCCGCAGCGCCTCGGCTTGGCGGCCGCAGCGGTAGAGGGCCAGCATCCGTCGTCCCCAGAGCTCCTCACGCTCGGGATGCTCCCCGCTCAGGGCTTCGAGCTCGGGCACCAGCTCGGTATGGCGCCCGAGCGCGAGCTCGGCGTCCACCCGGAGCTCGGTGGCGGCCAGGCGGAGCTCCTCGAGGCGTCGCGCCTCGCAACGGGCGAACGGCTCGTCGCCCACCTCGCCGAACGCCCGACCCCGCCAGAGCCCCAGTGCCATCCGGAGGCCGGCCGCCGACTCCTCGAACCGTCCGGCACCGTAGGCTTCGCGGGCCGACGAGACCCACAGCTCGAACTGCGCCGCATCGACCTGGTGGGCGTCGAGCTCGAGGGCGTACCCGGCCGACCGGGTGACCACCAGCGGATCGTCGGCACCGGCGGTCCGGAGGCGCTTGCGCAGCCGCGACACCGCCGAGCGGAGGTCGATGTCGGCGCACTCGCCGTCGTGGCCGGGCCACAGCGCGTCCGTGAGGCGATCTGCCGCCACCGTGAGGTTCCGGTCGATCGCCAGCCGGGCGACCAGCGCCTTGGGCTTGGCCCCGCCGATGTCGACGGGCCGCCTGCCCCAATGGACCTCGATCGGGCCCAGCACACGTACGGCGAGCCGTGGCCCGCCGTCCTCGATCTGCAACCAACCGCTCCCCTGGTCGATCCCCTGGTGACCTTCGCGGCAACAACCGGCTTCGATGCTACCGGTGCCCGTTGGCGCAGCGCCAGGGGTGAATTGCTGGGAGATCTCGGCAAACTCTCGACCTGTGGTAGAGAGTTCCCGCCAATCGGGGCACGCCGTCGTTGCCCGGCGGTGACCTCGGTGTCCCGTCGTGTCACAGTGACGCAACGGGGAGGCAACCGCGTCCGTCCAACATTTGGACCGCTGGCGTTGCCTGCGGTGGGGGAGCCGTGTTCGCCAGCCGCAGCGGTCCCGGGCGGAGGATCGCTGCTCGCAGGATGAGCGGCCGGAAGGGCAGGGTCGGGGGAGCCTTGCCACTCCGGCCGCTCGTCGTGTCACCCCCGTGGTCCCTGGCACCTGCGGTGCGGCGGGATCGGCGACCAAAGCGTACCGACGGCAGGGACGACCGCCGGCGGGTCGTGCGCCTTCTCGGTCGCGATCCTCCCGGGTCGCGAGGGGCCATTCGAGCGTCTCCGGGTAGCACGAGGCCGCCGTCCTCGGCCCCTCCGCCACGATTTGGCAACCAGAGTGCAACCTCGTGCCCACACAATGCGTCGAGCGCCAGTGACCCCGCCCCCTGGGGGATGGTGGAGGTTCCCAGACGACGCCCAGAGGCGGGCACCCAGCGGCGAAGGGGGGTCGCCGTCCCGCCCGGGCGGCCGAGGTGGTGGGCGACGGCCCGCCGCCCCGGCCGCCCGTTCACAGTCGGTGCACCGGCCCTTCCCGGATCTCGCCGGCGCCTGACGGGCCACGCCCCGGCTTCGGCCGCGGCCTCCGGCGGTCGCCGCGGGGACGGGACGGAGCGTCCGGAGGGTGCCGCCCTCGCTCGCCGCGAACGAATCTCCGATATTCCGCGTCACACCGGCGCCCCTCGCTCGTTATGTGGCGTGTCGGATCCCAGCTGGGCCCAGGGCGACTCCGGGGTGAGGCGGGCCGATGCCGCTGTCCGGGGTGCTGCCGGCTCGCTGCGCAGCGGTGGTGGGCACGTCGAGCGAGCCGGGATGCGGAGCAGCCCGGCAGAAGGAGAGGGGGATCACCGTGAAGCGCCTCGTGATCATGTCCGTAGCCGCCGCGCTGACGCTGCTCGGCGGGGTGGGTGGAGGTCTCGGCCTGGCCGTGGTGACCGCGGGGGCCACGGGGGCGGCCACGGCGACATCGCCTTCGATCGTCACCTCGCCGCCCGACTGGGCGACCCTCGAGCAGCAGGCCCTCGGAGCGGTGTCCTCCTACCAGGACGTCGGGCCCCTGTCGGCGATCGGGCCGATGAGCAGCTCGACGTCCTCGAGCTTCACCCTGGCCGATGGTCGGCAGGTCCCGGTGCAGCAGCGCAATGTGGTGACCTCGGACGGCCAGGCGCTCGACCTCGTGCTGCTCGGCGGCGCCCAGCTCGTGGTGACGGCCGCCAGCGCCACCGGCGGCTCGACGATGGTGCTCCAGCCCGGTTCGAGCACGGTGGCCGGCGCCTACCCGCTGGTGGCCGCCGCCGGGACCGGGGGCGGATCGGGAGCGGCGCTGGGGACCGCCGCGGGCGGCCCCTCGGCCCTCCTGACCTCGACGCCGGGCAACTGCTACGCGGCCCCCGGGGCGCCCGGCGTGGTCGGCTCGGTCTTCGGCCCGCTGGTGATGGGTGTCGGCGAGGTGGTCTGCTACTCGAGCAACGAGAACATCTCCATCCTGGCCTCGATCGACGAGAACGGCACGCAGGTGAGCGGCACGGCCGGCGGCTCCGGGTACACCTCGTTCCTCCAGGTGGCCGTGTACTCGGGGTGCACGCCGATCAGCTGGACCAACGCATTCCAGACGGCCCAGCTCTGGTCGATCAACGGCGTGCTGGAGGGTGGGGCGGTGTCGGCGGCCTCATACCTGGGCTGCCAGTGAGCGCAGCGCCGGAGGACCGGCGCTGACACGCCGACCGGCACCGCCGGTCTGCTAGAGGTGGGAGGATGCAGACCGGGGCGGGTGGCTCGCCGCCGGGCCTGCCGACCTCTCCCGATCGACCGCCCGATCGACCGCTGTCCCGGCACTCCTGAATGAGCGGCCCGGGGGACCGAGATCTCGAGGACCTCCGCCCCGCCCTCCGTCGCGTGCTGTCGCCGGACTGGGACCGGCCGATCACGGCCCGCGACCAGGTGGGCCTCGACCGCGAGTTGCGCCGGGCCTGGGAGGTGGTCTTCCGCTACGTGGCACCCCGGGCCGGGAGCGATCGGGCCGAGGAGGTGACCCAGGAGGTCTTCTGCCGCGTCCTGTCTCGTATGGGCCACTGGGAGACCGACGAGGCGGTGCGCCAGGCGTATCTCGTCCAGTCGGCCAAGAACCTGCTCCGTGACCAGTGGAGGGCCGCCGGGCGGCGGCCGGTCCGTGCCTTCGAGGGGCCGGGGTCCGATTTCGAGCTCGTCGACGCCGCAGCCGGTCCGGAGGACCAGGTGCTCGTGCACAGCGAGCGGGAGGCGCTCCGCCGGGCCCTGGCCCGTCTCGGTGGCCTCCAGCGCGAGGTGTTGCGCCGCCGGATCGTCGAGGGCCAGACGGCCGAGGAGGTCGGTCGGGCGCTCGGACGCCGGCCCGAGTCGGTGCGCCAGATCCAGCACCGGGCCCTCCGGGTCCTGCGCCAGCTGCTCGAGTCCGAGGAAGGACCGGGATGATCGCCCGGTCCCCCGAGAGGACCGCCGCCCGCCGGCGCGACGCGGGTGCCGGCGGGCGGGCGGGGTCGGTCCGCAGGTGCGGGGAGGCCGCATCCCGCTCACCGTGTCACACGGCGTGCACGTACTCGTTGTGCAGGGTTGTGACGAGTTCTGTGATGCCTGCGCGGTCCGTGCTCGACTCGGTGCTCTCCGTCCTGGCGGATCCGCCGGGCACCGGCGGCGGGCCGGTCGGCTCCGGCGAAGACCGCCAGCCGGGCGACCACCGCCAGCCCGGCTACGACCGGCGATGGGTTCGCCCGGTCGATCGCCCCGAAGAGCGCTCCCTCGTGGAAGCGGCCTGCCGGGGGGACGAGCGTGCACTCGACCGGCTGTGCCGCCGCGAGTGGACGGGGGTGCTTCGCGTCGTGCGGGCGTCGGTGGCGGATCCCGAGGAGGCGGAGGAGATCGCCCAGGAGGTGTTCACCCGGGCGATCGCCAGCTTGCCGCGGTTCGAGGTCACCGGGGCGCCTTTCCACGCCTACCTGTCGCAGATCGCCCGCAACCTGCTGCGTGACCGCTGGCGCCACGAGCAGTCCTGCCCGAGGCTCGAGCGGGACGTGCCCGACGGGCCGACGACCGAGCCGGCACCCGAGGCGGTGGTCCTGGCGACCGACGAGCGCCAGGTGCTGCTCAACGCCATCCAGCACCTGCCGCCCCGCTACCGCGAGGTGCTCCGCCTGCGGGTGATCGAGGGCCGCACGGCGGTCGAGATCGGGGTCGAGTGGGGACGGTCGCCGGAGGCGGTCCGCCAGATCCAGCACCGGGCGGTGCTCGCGCTGCGCGGCGAGATGGCGGCCGGCGGGTGGGGATCGCCGTGAGCACCAGGCCCCCGCTCGACGAGGTCCGGCTGGTCGACGTCTACATCGACGCCCGCCACGCCGGCACCGACCCGCCGGTCCCGCTCGACCCGGCGTTGGCGGCGCTGGTCGACCGGTTGGCCGACCTGCCGGCCGATGCCTGGCCGCCGCCGGTGGCGGGCGGCCGGTGGCGCCGACCCAGCGCCGCCGGCCGCCTGGCGCTCGGCCGACCCCTGGGCGGGGAGGGGCGCTTGGCCGGCCCCACGGGGGGCCGGGCCGGGAGGGGTGTCGCGGCCCGCCGGGTCGTGGTCGCCGCCGCAGCGGTCGTCCTGCTGGCAGGGGTCCTCGTCCTGGTCTCGGTGGGCGGGCCCAACCCGCCTCGGGCCCGCCCGCCCGCCACGGGGATCTCCTGGCGTCTGGCCGGCTACCTCGACCAGCCTGCCTGGCAGGCAGGCCCGACGTCTCCGGTGGCCGTGGCCCCCACCGTCGCCTGTCCCTCGCCCGGGGAGTGCTCCGCGGCCACGACCGCCGTCGCCGGGGTGCCGGTCGAGCGGACGACCGACGGCGGTGCGCTGTGGTCGGCCACCGCCACCCCCGCCGGGGTCTGGCTGACGTCCGGGCTCACCTGCCCCGCCGCCTCGAGCTGCGCGGTGGCCGGCGTGGCCGACCTGCCCGCGGGCGCCAGTCAGCCGGCGGGGGGTGTGGGTGAGCTGCTCGTCACCGCCGACGGCGGCGCCCACTGGGCGGTGGAGCCCCTGCCCCCGGGCCTCGCCCGGGCCACAGACCTCGCCTGCACCGATCTCGGGCACTGCGTGGCGGCCGGCTTCGGGCCGAGCGCCGGGGGCGGCCCGACGGGGCCCGCCGTCTCGGCGGTGACCACCGACGGGGGTGCCCACTGGGTGCTGTCCGGGCTCCCACCGACGTTCACACCCCGGGTGCTGACCGGCCTGCAGTGCCCCTCGCCGACCGCCTGCGTGATGGTCGGGCTCGACCAGTCCTCGGGGGTCGACCGACCGGCGGCCGTGTTCTCGACCGACGGCGGCGGTTCATGGTCCCCGTCGTCGCTGCCGGCCGCCTTGCCCACCGGCTCGGTGTGGTCGGTGTCGTGTGGCGAGGCCGCCTCCTGCACCGCCCTCGTCCCCTCGGCGGCGCCCGGGGAACCCACCTCCGCCCTGTCGCCGACGCAGGCCGTGACCACGACCGACGGTGGACGGACCTGGCAGCCGGCGGCTCCCTTCGCCGGTGGCTCGGTGCTGCTGACCGCCCTCAGCTGCGTGGGACCCTCCTCGTGCTGGGCGACCGGCGAGCAGCGGTCGTCTTCGACCGGGCCGGCCCTGCTCGGGGCGATCGAGTCGACCGCCGACGGCGGCCGGACCTGGACGGTGGCCACCCTCCCGCCCGCCGGCACCCCTTCGGCCTTGGTCGGGGCCGTCACGAGCGTCGCCTGCGCCGACGACGGTTCCTGCGTCGCCCTGGCGGCGACCCTCCAGCCCGGGGGCACCGGGCAGCTCGTGCTGCGGAGCTCGCCCACCGGGTAGCGACGGTCGCCGGTCGCCTGCCGGTAGCGTGGGCGGTCGGTGGCTCCCGCTCCTAACCCCTCGACCGACGCGCCCGCGGTGGAGGCCCGGTCCACGGCCGGGTCTCCTCTGGTGGTCGCCCGCGGCCTGACCAAGCGCTTCGGGGACTTCGTGGCCGTCGACTCGGTGGACTTCGAGATCGACCGCGGAGAGTCGTTCGGGTTCCTCGGGCCGAACGGCGCCGGCAAGACGTCGACCATGAAGATGATCTCCTGCACGTCGCCGGTGAGCGGGGGGACCTTGCGGGTGCTGGGCATGGACCCGGCGGTCGACGGCACCCGGATCCGGGCGCGGATCGGCCTGGTTCCCCAGGAGGACTCGCTCGACCTCGAGCTGACGGTCCTCGACAACCTGATGATCTACGGCCGCTACTTCGACCTCCCCCGTCCGCTCATCCGCCGGCGGGCCCAGCAGCTGTTGGAGTTCGCCCAGCTGACGGACCGGGCCGACGACCGGGTGGACCCGCTGTCGGGCGGGATGAAGCGCCGCCTCACCATCGCCCGCTCGCTCATCTCCGACCCCGACCTCCTGATCCTCGACGAGCCCACCACCGGCCTCGACCCCCAGGCGCGCCACCTGCTGTGGGACCGGCTGTACCGGTTGAAGCAGGAGGGCAAGACCCTGGTGATCACCACCCACTACATGGACGAGGCGGAGCAGCTCTGCGACCGCCTGGTCGTGATGGACCACGGTCGCTTCGCGGCCGAGGGCACCCCACGAGAGCTGATCGAGCGCTACTCGACCCGTGAGGTGGTGGAGCTGCGCTTCCGCTCGGGGGAGCACGAGTCGGTGGCCCACCGGCTGGCCGGGCTGGCCGTCCGCAGCGAGGTGCTCCCCGACCGGCTCCTGCTCTACACCGCCGATGGCGACGCCACCCTGTCCCAGGTGCACGCGGCCGGCTTCACCCCCGAGAGCGCGCTGGTGCGCCGTGCGACCTTGGAGGACGTGTTCCTCCGGCTGACCGGCCGCACCCTGGTCGACTGACCCGGCGATGGGGGTCGGGACAGGACCGGCGGCGGTCGTCGGGGCGGACGCAGGCCACCGCAGGATGGCCACCCCGCTGTGGGTCCGGGCCCTCGGTTACTGGGCCTACCAGTACAGACGGACCTGGCGGAGCTCGATCACCACCAGCTTCCTCTACCCGGTGCTCTACCTGGCGGCGATCGGGGTGGGGCTGGGTTCGCTGATCCACCACCCGGTCGACGGTGTCCGGTATGTCGACTTCATCGCCCCGGGACTGCTGGCCGCCACGGCGATGCAGATCGGCTCCAACGAGGCGATGTACCCCGTGATGATGGGGATCAAGTGGTGGCGCACCTACTTCGCCATGCTGGCCACGCCCCTGCGGGTCCTCGACGTCCTGCGCGGCCATCTGGCCTGGATCGCGGTGCGGCTGACGATCGTGTCGGTGATCTACCTGGCGGTGGTGGCGGCCTTCGGGGTGGCGCGGTCGCCGTTGGCCGTGCTCGCCCTGCCCGCCGCCGTCGCCACCGGCACCGCCTTCGCCGCACCGATCGCCGCCTTCTCGGCCACCCAGGACAAGGACGTCGGGTTCACGACCATCTACCGGTTCGGGCTGATCCCGCTGTTCCTCTTCTCGGGCACCTTCTTCCCCGTGACCCAGCTGCCGGGCTGGCTGCAGCCGGTGGCCGACGCCACGCCGCTCTACCACGGGGTGTCGCTGTGCCGGGGCCTGGTGCTCGGACAGCTGTCGCTGTGGCCGGCCCTCGGCGACGCCCTCTACCTGGTCGCCCTGACCGCCGTCGGCTACCTGTTGGCCCGGCGGACGTTCACCCGGCGGCTGGTCGTATGAGCATCCACCCCGGCGTCAACGAGGAGGGAGGGGCGGAGGTCTCGATCCCCCCGGGACACCCGCCCTCGGCCTCCCTCCCACTCCGGCTCACCCCGTCGGCCCTGCTGGGCAGCCGCCGGGCACGGCGGATCGTCGAGCGGAACATCGTCGTGTACCGGCGGGGGTGGATCTTCCTCCTCTCCGGCTTCTTCGAGCCCTTCTTCTACCTCCTGTCCATCGGGGTCGGCCTCAACAGGCTCGTCCCGCCGCTGCACGTCTCGGGACGGGTCGTGGCCTACGCCAGCTTCGTGGCTCCCGGGTTGCTGGCCTCCTCGGCCATGAACGGCGCCATGTTCGACTCGACCTTCAACATCTTCTTCAAGCTGAAGATCGCCAAGACCTACGATGCCATCCTGTCCACGCCGCTCGAGGTGGGGGACGTGGCACTCGGCGAGTTGTCGTGGTCCCTCATGAGGGGTGCGCTCTACTCGGCGGCCTTCCTCTGCGTGATGGCCGGTCTCGGCTATGTCACCTCCCCATGGGCCGCGCTCTGCTACCCGGGCGCGCTCCTGATCGGGTTCGCCTTCGCGGCCGGCGGCATGGCGGGCACCACTTACATGCGCACGTGGCAGGACTTCGACTTGGTGTCGCTGGCGGTCATCCCGCTGTTCCTCTTCTCGGCCACCTTCTACCCGCTCGCCGTCTACCCCGGCTGGCTCCAGCTCGTCGTCCGCTGCACCCCGCTCTACCAGGGGGTGGCGTTGATGCGCGGTTTCGACCTCGGCATCTTCAACTGGGCCCTGGCCGGCCACGCCGCCTACCTGGCGGTGATGGGGGCGTGCGGCCTCGGGTTGACGGCGCGGCGCTTCGCCCGGCTGCTGCTCCTCTGATCGCCGGCCGCCGGGTCGGAGGGCCCGCGGCCGGCCCCCTTCGGGCGGCCCCCTTCGGGCGGCCACCGGCGGCCTGGCCGAGCCGGCGCTTCCTGGGTGGCCGGGCCGAGCCGGCGACGCTTGCTGGGCGGCGGGCCGAGCCGGGTCTGCTCAGGCGGCCGAACGCTCGAGGATGTGGACGCCGCAGGCCGAGCCGAGCCCGATGACGTGGGCCAGACCGACCCGGGCGCCCTCGATCTGGCGGTCGCCGGCCTCGCCGCGCAGATGGGTGGCGATCTCCCAGATGTTGGCGATCCCGGTGGCGGCGATCGGGTGGCCCTTGGACTCGAGTCCCCCCGAGACGTTGACCGGCGTGCCGCCGTCGCGCCAGGAGGCGCCCGACTCGAAGAAGTCCACCGCCCCGCCGGTCTCGCACAGCATGAGGTTGTCGTAGTGCACGAGCTCGGCGGTGGCGAAGCAGTCGTGCAGCTCGACCAGGTCGAGGTCGCCCGGGCCGATCCCCGCCGCCTCGTAGGCCTGGGTGGCGGCGTTGCGGGTGAGGGTGTTCACGTTCGGGATCACCTGGCACCCCTCCTCCCAGGGGTCGGTGGTGAGCACCGAGGCGGCGATCTTCACCGCCCGCCGCCGCTGCTCGAGCGGGAGGGTGGCCAGCTTGGCCCCGCTGACCACCACCGCCGCCGCCGCCCCGTCGCAGTTGGCCGAGCACATCGGCCGGGTGTTGGGGTAGGAGATCATGACGTCGTTCATGATCTCCTCGAGAGTGAACCGCTTCTGGTAGGCGGCCATGGGGTTGAGCGTCGAGTGGGCGTGGTTCTTCTCGGCGATCCGGGCGAACAGCTCGAAGCTGGTGCCCCCGTACCGGTGGCCGTACTCCATGCCCACCTGGGCGAACACGCCGGGCATGGTCTCGGTGCCGATGCGCCCGTCGATCGGCGCGACCGCGCCGTAGCGACCCTCCGGGGTCCAGTTGGGCGACTCCGACTTGCGCGACCCGCCGGCCAGCAGCCCGGCGCCGGACAGCTTCTCCACGCCGACCGCCAGGGCCATGTCGGTCTCGCCGGCCTTCACCGCCATGCAGGCGACCCGCAGGGCCGTGGCGCCGGTGGCGCACGCGTTGGCCACGTTGTAGACGGGGATGCCGGTCTGGCCGATCTGCTTCTGGACCATCTGGCCGACGTGGTTGCCGCCCAATAGGTTGCCGGCGGCCAGGATCCCCATCTGGCGCATGGTGACCCCGCCGTCTTCGAGCGCGCCCAGTGCCGCCTCGCTCGCCAGGTCGACGATGTCCTTGTCCGGGTGCTTCCCGAACTTGGTCATGTGGATGCCGAGGATCCAGAGGTCGTCGCTGCTCATGGGTGCTCCTTGTGTCGGTTCGCCGCGTGGGCCGTGGTGGTCGGTCGGAAAGGCTCAGGGCAGGGGCTCGAAGCCGAAGCCCACGGCCTCGGTCCCTGCCTCGTCGGTGCCCATCGGGTAGGTCGCCAGCCGCACCTTCATCCCGAGGGTCACGTGCTCGGGATCGGGGGTGACGTTGACCAGGTTCGCTCGGACGCTCGTCCCCTCGCAGTCCACCACCGCCGCCACGAAGGGGACCGGGATCCCCGGGGCGGCGAAGGAGACGATGGTGAACGCCCGGACCTCGCCCTCGGTCTGCACCGCCGCCTTGATGAAGTCCCGCCCGCCGCAGCCGGCACAGGCATTGCGACGGTCGAAGAAGCGGGCGCCGCAGGAAGTGCACTCGTTGGCGACCAGATGCGGCTTGTCGCCCAGCACCAGGTAGTCGACGAGCGGGATCTGAGTGGTCATGGTCCTCCTTCGGCCGGGTGCCAGTGTAGGGACGGGCCGACGGACAGGGCGAACCGGGGGCGTCCGTGAACCGGGGCCCCGGGGACCCCCGGTCCGCCCGGGGCGCGGTCCGCGGGCGGCCGTCTCCGGCCTGTTCAGCCGGCGGTCACCTCGGCCGGCTGGCCCTCGAGGAGCAGCTTCTCCACCCGGGCGTCGCGCCGGCGGCGCTGCGGGATGGTCGCGGCCGCGTCGGCGTCGCTGATGGCCAGCGCCGCCACGGCCCCGACGGCCGCCAGAGCGGCCGCCACCAGGAATGCGGCATGGTAGGCGGCCAGATTGGGCCGCACCGTGCCCCCCACCCGCATGGTCGCGCCGACCGCCACCACGGCGGTGGTGAAGACGGCCACCCCGACGGCGCTGCCGAGCTGGCGGACGGCGTTGAACATGGTGGAGGCGCGCCCGGTGGCCGCCGGGGTGACGGTGGCGAACGCCGCGGCCTGAATGGGCACGAACACCTGGGCCATGGCGAAGCCCATCAGGAACATGAGCAGGCGCATCCACCAGAGGTTGGTCTGCGGTCCCACCAGCGCCATCAACCCGATGGCGGCCGCCACCCCGACCAGCCCGCCGAAGACGTGTCGACGGGGGCCGAGGATCGGGTAGAGGACCCTGCTGGCCA
>DAHUYA010000123.1 GCA_027315445.1 Acidimicrobiaceae bacterium
CGGACCGCGCTCGGGGCACTGGTCCTGCGGGACCTGGTCGTGCTCCGGAAGAACTTCCCCGAGTTCGTCACCCGAACCCTGGTCCAGCCGTTCCTGCTGTGCTTCGTCTTCCTCTACGTCTTCCCGAAGATCGGGCAGGGCATCGGCGGGGGCCACGGGGCCACGAACGAGTCGGGGTTCGCCACCGTGCTGGTGCCCGGGGTGGTCGGCATCTCGGTGATGTTCCAGGGCGTGCAATCGGTGGCGCTGCAGATGGCCCAGGAATTCGGCTTCACCCGCGAGATAGAGGACCGGGTGCAGGCACCGTGTCCGATCTGGCTGGTGGCGGTGTCCAAGGTGCTCTCGGGGACGACGCAGGGCCTCATCTCCGCGGTGATCGTCCTGCCCATCGCCTCGGTGGTCCACGCGGCCGGGGTCGAGGCCAACATCACGCTGCACTGGTGGATCACCCTGACGCTGGTCCCGCTGGCCTGCGTCACCATGACCTCCCTGGGCCTGGTGCTCGGGACCAGCTTCGAGCCCCGCAACATCGGCCTCATGTTCGGCTTCGTCGTGCTGCCCATCACCTTCCTGGGCGGGACGTACTACGAGTGGACCCGGCTGGCCCCGGTGACCGTCGGGGGATGGCACTGGCTGCAGACCGTCGTGCTGGTGAACCCGCTGATCTACGTGAACGAGGGGATGCGCGCCGCCTTCACCGGGGCCCCCCACATGCACCTCTACGTGGTCTATCCGGTGCTGATCGGTTTCTGCGCCCTCTTCCTGTTCCTCGGGCTCCGCAACTTCCGCCGCCGCGTGCTGTCCTGACCGTCGGCGCCCGTCCTCGCCCGGCCCCGTCTAACGTGGTCGGGGTGAGCAGGAGCCAACCCGGCTCGCCGGAGGGCGCCGGCCCGGCCGCCTCCGTGGATGAGGCGCTGGCGCTGGTCCGCCGCCACGGGGGGCGCGTCACCTCCTCGCGGCGGCTCCTGCTGCGAGCGTTGTTCGACGGCCAGCGCCACCGGAGCGCCGAGGAGCTGGCCGCGGAGGTGCAGGCGCAGGCGCCCGACGTCCACCCCTCGACCATCTACCGCAACCTCGATGAGCTCGAGCGGCTCGGGGTCATCGTGCACTCGCACCTGGGCCACGGCCCTGCCACCTACCATCTGGCGTCATCGGCCCACGGCCACCTGGTCTGCGAGGGATGCGGCACCATGCTCGAGGTGCCCAGCGACCTCTTCGGCGAGCTGGCCCGGCGCGCCGACGACCAGTTCGACTTCGTCGTCGACCCGCACCACTTCGCCGTGCTCGGCCGCTGCCGGACCTGTCGGGAACAGGAAGGCTCGGGGACGGACGGGGGGTGACCGGGGGGCGGACGTTTCACGCCGATCCGGCGTGGGCAGCATCTGAGCGGACCACCGGAGGGACCGTCGACGTGGCCGACACCGACATCAGACCTACTGGCGACCGGTTGGGTGACCGGTTCGCGCGGACCCGGGCCCTCACCGAGACGCTGGCCGCCCCGCTCTCACCGGAGGACCAGACCGTCCAGTCGATGCCCGACGTGAGCCCCACCAAGTGGCACCGCGCCCACACCACCTGGTTCTTCGAGACTTTCCTCCTCGAGCCCGGCCTCCACGGGTACCGGACCTACCACCAGGGCTTCGGGTACCTCTTCAACTCGTACTACGAGTCGGTCGGGGAGCGGCACCCCCGGGCAGCCCGAGGTAACATCACCCGGCCCGGAGTGGCCGAGGTCGCCGCCTACCGGCGGCACGTGGACGACGCCATGACCCGCCTGCTGGGCGGGACGCTCGAGGAGGAGCTGGAGGCGCTGGTGGAGCTCGGGATCCACCACGAGCAGCAGCACCAAGAGCTCCTGCTGATGGACGTCAAGCACGTGCTCGCCCAGAACCCGCTCCGGCCGGCCTACGACCCCGCAGCGGCCGGCCCCTGCTCGGTGGCGCGCAAGCCGGGATGGCTCGACCACCCCGGAGGGCTGGTGGAGATCGGCCACCGCGGACCCGGGTTCGCCTTCGACAACGAGTCGCCCCGCCACCAGGTGCAGCTGACCCCGTTCAGCCTGGCCGACCGGCCCGTCACCTGCGGCGACTGGATGGAGTTCATCGAAGACGGCGGGTACGGCCGCCCGGAGCTGTGGTTGTCCGACGGGTGGGCGCTCGTACGGCAGGAAGGGTGGGGCGCCCCGCTCTACTGGACAGCGCCGGATCGCTCACCGGCCTGGGAGATCTTCACCCTGGGAGGACAGCGACCGGTGGATCCCGGCGAGCCGGTCTGCCACGTCAGCTACCACGAGGCCGACGCCTATGCCCGCTGGTGCGGCTGCCGGCTCCCGACCGAGGCCGAGTGGGAGGCGGTCTGCACGACGACCTCCGCCTCCCCCTCGCCGCTCGACCTGCTGGACCGGTCCCGTCTGCACCCCGGCCTGCCCCTCGGGTCCGGTCCCGGCTTCCTCGGCGGGACCTGGGAGTGGACGTCGAGCGCCTACGCCCCCTACCCCGGCTTCCGCCCGGCCCCGGGGGCGGTCGGCGAGTACAACGGCAAGTTCATGGTCAACCAGTACGTGCTCCGTGGCGGGTCGTGCGCGACCCCCCGAGGACACGTGCGACCGACCTATCGCAACTTCTTCCCGGCGGCCGCCCGGTGGGCCTTCAGCGGGGTCCGACTGGCCCGCGACCTCTGAGGATGACCCCTGGCGCCCCCCTCTCGGTCGACGTCCACCTTTCGGCTGACGACCTCGACGCCGCGCTCGAGCACGACGTGCGGACCGGGCTGGCCGGCCCGGGGAAGAGCATCCCGCCGGTCTGGTTCTACGACGAGGAGGGCAGCCGGCTCTTCGAGGAGATCACCGCCCTGCCCGAGTACTACCCCACCCGGGCGGAGCGCCGGCTGCTCGAGGCGCACGCCCATCGGATCGCCGAGCTGGCGACCGCCGACACCCTCGTGGAGCTCGGCGCGGGGGCCTGTGACAAGACACGTCTCCTGCTCGACGCCCTGTCGTCCCTGGGCAACCTCCGGGCCTACCGTCCCTTCGACGTGAGCGACGAGTTCCTCCGGGCGGCGGCGGAGGGCCTGCGACAGGACTACGCCGACCTCCCGGTGCACGCCGTGGTCGGCGACTTCCACCGCCACCTCGACAGGATCCCGCGCGAGGGTCGGCGGTTGATCGCCTTCCTCGGAGGGACCGTGGGCAACCTCGACCCGGGGCAGCGCCACCGGTTCCTCTTCGACCTCAACTGCACCATGGCCGCCGAGGAGTGCCTGCTCCTCGGCACCGACCTGCTGAAGGACCCGGACCGGATCGTGGCCGCCTACGACGACGCGGAAGGGGTCACCGCCGAGTTCAACCGCAACGTCCTGAGGGTGCTCAACCACCGGTTGGGTGCGGACTTCGAGCCCGACCAGTTCGACCACGTCGCCCACTGGAACGAGGCCGAACGATGGATCGAGATGCGCCTGCGCTCCCGGCGTGACCAGACCGTCGCCATCCCCCGCCTCGGGATGGAGGTGCGATTCGAGGCCGGCGAGGACCTGCTCACCGAGATCAGCGCCAAGTTCACCCCCGAACAGGTGGCGACCGAGCTCGCGGGCGCCGACTTCGTGGTCGCCGGGCAGTGGGGGGCCGAGCAGGGGGAGTTCCTCCTCACGCTGGCCCGTCCGTGTTGCTGACCGCGCACGGCATCGCTGAGCCTCCACGGTCGCCCGGCCGACCGTGGACGCCCCTCTCTAGCGCCGCAGGGTCACGGCAGCGTCGGGCGAGGCGACCCGGAAGCTGAAGCTCTCCTCGAAGTAGAGGTGCACCTGCTCGCCGTCGTGTCCCTCGTAGCCGATCGACAGGTCCTGGCCGCACTCGAAGAGGAAGTCGCCGCCTCGCAGGCTCAGCACCACCGCACCGTCCACGCCGGGGGCCCAGACGATCGGGCCGTCGAGGATGCGCCGCAGGTGGTCGAACACCAGGATCCCCCCGTGCTCGGTCGTCTCCACCACCCCGGTGTAGCCCTCGGGCCCGAGCGCCAAGCCGTAGGGTCCGCCCACCCCGGCCTCGAGCCGCGTCTCCACCGCCTTGGCCACCTTGCCCGGGTAGTGGGTGTAGTCGTCGCCGAGCGACAGCGGCTCGTAGGGCGACGCAGCGGTGATCCCGGTGATCCCGGCCTCGTCCCAGCCGTGGAAGACGGCCACGTTCTCGGCCAGGGCGATCCGCCGGGCCGCCCGGTCGAGGTTCGCGAAGTCGAGGTTCTCGGCACCGCGATCGGCGTCGAGCAACTCGTCGCGGCGCACGCGGAAGCCGGCTCGTAGCTCGACCAGCGGGAGCACGTCCCGCCGGCGAGCCTGCAGCTCCTCGGCCGGGCCGCGGATCGACCTGGCCCGCCCGAGGTTGGTCGCCGAATGCTGCCAGCCCCGTGGCCCGGAGAAGTCGACCAGCTTCCGGGCGGCCAAGGCCGGTACCAGGCGGCTCTTCCCCTCCCGGTCGATCTCCGCCCAGCCGGTCTCGGTGATCGGGGCGTGCGATCGCAGCAAGTGGTTCACAGCCCTTCCCCCTTCAGGCTCCCGATGCCGAGCGATCCGCCGAGCTCGCTCGCGGCATCGTCACCGCCGTCCTCGCCGGTCACCGCCTCGATCTCCGTGACGGGGTCGGAGGTGAACAGGTAGGTCCGGAGGTGGGCGTCGAGAGCCGGGTCGTGGCGCCGAAGCCACTCGAGCGTCATGGCCGCGTGCTCCTTCTCCTCGTCACGGTTGTGGGCCAGCACCGCTGCCAGCTCCCCGTCGGAGGTGGCGTCCACTCGTTGGTCGTACCAGTCGACCGCCTCGAGCTCCTCCTGCAGGGAGGTGATGGCCCGGTGCCGGTCGATGGTCTGGGGCGAGAGCAGGTCCCCCGGCTCGTGCAGTCCGGCGCTCTGCGCCATCGGCTCCTCCTCGCTGGGCGCCGGGGCGCCCGATCTTTGGCGGGGCATCTCACGGTACCAGCCGACCTCGGTCGTGCCTCCATACGACCGGGCCCGACCAGGGCGCCCGACGCAGCGAACGACCCGGACCGGTGCCTGTTGGAGGGCTATTGGAGGTAGTGCTCCACCGTCTCGGTCGCCCGCGCCACCGCATCGTCCTCGCTCCGCCCGGCGCGGCGCAGGGCGCGGCGCTGCCGGAGCAGGTCCCAGAGCTGGTCGAGGGTCCGTTCGATGTCGCGGAGGCGCTCACGCTCCTCGGGGGTGAGGCCTTCGCCGGCATGGGCCTCCTCCAGCCGCCGCTCCTGGTCGGCGAGCTCACTGATGTGGGTGATGATCTGGCGGTCCTCCATCATCGGCTCGACGCTCCTTTCCTCGGCTCCTCGACCCGACCCGCCGGGCCGCGGGCTCTCCCACATGCCATTCCCCACCGGGCGGCCCCCGAACCACCCGCGGAGAGGCTCAGGCGGCCGCCGGGACCTCGTCCCCGAGCTCGGGGGGCGCGGTCGGGCCGGCGGCCGGGCCCGAGACCTCCCCGAGGGCGGGGCCGAGCACCTCGCCGATGTCCACCGCAAGGTGGAACCGCATCGCCGACCGGACCTCCTCGGGCACGTCCTCGAGATCCGGGCCGTTGCGCATCGGCAGGACCACTTCGGTGAGGCCCGCCCGGTGGGCGGCCAGCACCTTCTGGCGGACGCCGCCGATGGGCAGCACGCGGCCCGCCAGGGTGACCTCGCCGGTCATCCCGACCACCGAGCGCACGGGCACGGCACGCAGCAGGCTCACGAGGGCGGTGGTGATGGTGACGCCGGCGGAGGGTCCGTCCTTGGGGACGGCCCCAGCGGGGACGTGCACGTGGAATCGCTTGCCCTTGAAGACCGCCGGGTCGATGCCGAGCTGGGCCGCGTGGCTCCGGACGTAGGAGAGGGCGATCTCCGCCGACTCCTTCATGACGTCGCCGAGCTGGCCGGTGAGGGTCAGCCCCTCTGGGCCGTCGGCGGCCGTGGCCTCGACGAAGAGGACGTCGCCGCCCGCGCCGGTCACGGCCAGCCCCGTGACGACCCCGGGCACACTGGTCCGGTCGGCGACCTCGAAGAAGAACCGGGGCCGCCCGAGCCAGGCCCGGACGTCGTCGGCGTCCACCCTCACCGGCGCCGATGCCTCACCGGCGGCCAGCTTGGTCGCCACCTTGCGCAGTAGCCGGCCGAGCTCGCGCTCGAGCGAGCGCACCCCGGCCTCGCGGGTGTAGTCGCCCACGATCGTCCGCAACGCCTCGTCGGTCACCTCCACCTCGTCGGGATGCAGGGCGGCGCGGCCGGCCTGGCGGGCCAGCAGGTGGTGGCGGGCGATGGCCACCTTCTCGACCTCGGTGTAGCCATCGAGTCGGATCACCTCCATCCGGTCGAGCAACGGCCCGGGGATGGTGTCGATGATGTTGGCGGTGGCGATGAACATGACCTTCGAGAGGTCGAGGTCGACCTCCAGGTAGTGATCGCGGAAGGTGTGGTTCTGGGCGGGGTCCAGCACCTCGAGCAGGGCCGAGGAAGGGTCCCCTCGGAAGTCGGCTCCGAGCTTGTCCACCTCGTCGAGCAGCACCACCGGGTTCATGGTGCCCGCCTCGCGCAGGGCCCGCACCAGACGGCCCGGCTGAGCGCCCACGTAGGTGCGGCGATGCCCCCTGATCTCGGCCTCGTCCCGCACCCCGCCGAGCGCCACCCGGACGAATTTCCGCCCGAGGGCGCGCCCCACCGACTCACCGAGCGAGGTCTTGCCGACCCCCGGCGGGCCCACGAGCGCCAGGATGGCCCCCGCGCCCCGCCCGTCGAGCGAGACGAGCCCACGCTCCGCCTGGAGCTTGCGCACCGCCAGGTGCTCGATGATGCGCTCCTTCACGTCGCTGAGCCCGTCGTGGTCGGCGTCGAGGATGCGCGCTGCCTCGGCCACGTCCAGCCGGTCGTCGGACTCGACGCCCCAGGGGAGCTCCAGCACGGTGTCGAGCCACGTGCGGATCCATCCGCCCTCGGGGCTCTGCTCACTGGTCCGCTCGAGCTTGTCCACCTCGCGCAGGAGGGCCGTACGCACGTGCTCGGGCAGGTCGCGCTCGGCGACCTTCGACCGGTAGTCGTCGGGCTCCTCGCCCTCGGGACCACTACCGAGCTCACCCAGCTCCTTGCGAATCGCCTCGAGCTGCCGCCGGAGGAGGAACTCGCGCTGGGTCCGCTCCATGCCCTGCTCGACGTCGGTCTTGATCCGCTCGCGCAGCGCCAGGTCCGCCAGGGTGTCCCTGGCCCACCCGAGCACCAGCCTCAAGCGCTGCTCGACGTCGAGTGTCTCGAGCACCTGCACCTTCTGGACGAGCGTCAGGTCGGGCGAGTAGCCCGAGAGGTCGGCCAGCTGGCCGGGGTCGGTCACCTCCCGGAGCTGGGCGGCCATCCGCCCCGCGCCCCGCGAGAGCAGGATGTTCTCGAGGACGGCCCGGTACTCGCGGGCCAGCTCGGCGACGACCGGAGCGGCGGAGGGCGTCTCGCCCACCGGCTCGGCCTCCACCCAGAGCGCGCGGCCGGTGCCGGGCACGCCGGTGCCGATGGTGGCGCGGGCATCGCCGCGGACCACGACCGCCGGGAGCCCACCCGGCAGGCCCCCCTGCTCGACGATCTCCGACACCACCCCGACCGTGGCGTAACGCCCCTCGATGTGGGGCACGAGCAGCAGCCTGCCCCCGACCGAACCGGCCGCCTCGGCCGCCGCCCTCGCCTCCTCGGACTCGAGGGCCATGGTGAACACCATGCCGGGCAGCACGACGCCCGACTTCAGGGGCAGCAGCGGAAGGGTGATGTTGTCTGCGGTCACAGCTCCTCCGTTCTGTGAAGAACTGTGTGTGCAACGCCGGGCGGCAGCCCCGGTATTCCTTCCCGTCCCCCTGCCCGGCGCCCTACCCCCCTGCCCGGCGCCCTTCCCGTCCCCACCGGCGGTGCGCGTGGCGCGGCCCGCCGACCCTCAACGGGAGGGTCGCGGGCGAGCGGGCTGATGGACCTCCGCCCGCCAGGTGCCGGTCAGCGGGACCAGGGCCAGCGCCGCCCCGGCGCGCAACGCCCAGTCGAGCACGTCTGCGTGGGGGGTGTCCGGCGGGGCCAGCACGATCAGGCCTCGCCGGGCGTGGTCCTGTCCGACCTGCCAGCGCTCGGCCAGCGGGACGCCCATCGTCGCCAGCTGGCGGACGGCGAAACGCCCCCTCGGGTGCACGATGCCGACCGTGGGCCACTCGGCCCCCCGCCGCCCGGGCCGGCGCGGCAGCCAGGTGCACATGGTCACCGGCGCCTGGGCAGGCCCGAAGAGGGCTGCGAATGCACCGGGCGCGGTCGGCTGCTCCGCCTCCTCCTCGTCGACCCCGGGCAGCAGGTTGATCCAGCCGTCGGCGGCGGCCGTCAGGCGGTCCATCCACTCGAGCACCCGTCCGGGCGCCTCGGCGGTGAACTCGAAGCGGTCCACGTCGCGTGCCACCCCCGATGTCTACCGCCTCCGGGGCCGCTACCGTCGGGAGGATGGAGCTGGTCGATGCCCTCCGCACCACGGGCGCCGTTCGCGAGTTCACGGAGCAACCCGTGGACGACGCCACGCTGTGGCGGGTGCTCGACCGCGCCCGATTCGCACCGAGCGGCGGCAACCGTCAGGGATGGCGGGTGGTGGTCGTGAAGGACCCCCGGGCACGGCGGACCCTCCGTGACCTCTACCTGCCGGGCTGGTACG
>DAHUYA010000139.1 GCA_027315445.1 Acidimicrobiaceae bacterium
GCCACCCATCAGGTAGGGCACGAGGAGCTTGTCGCCCTGGTCACGCCGGCGGCGAAGGGCGCGCTCGAACGCCGTGGGCGCGGTCCCCCCCGGTGCCACCGGCCGGTCGGTGGCGGTCACGCCGGCGCGGCCGCCCGCCGACGACACGCGGTCACGCCGGGCCCCCCGAGCGCAGGAGCTCGCGGACCTGGGCCACGTCCTTGTCGCCGCGCCCGGACAGTGTCACCAGTACCGAGGACCCCGAGGGGATGCCGCGCCCGGCCTCGCGCACGACCCAGGCGATGGCGTGGGACGACTCGAGGGCCGGGATGATCCCCTCCGTCTCGGCCAGGAGCCGGAAGGCGTCGAGCACCTCGTTGTCGTCCGCCCGCTCGTAGACCGCCCGGCCGACCGCCGCCAGGTGGGCGTGCTCGGGCCCGATGCCCGGGTAGTCGAGGCCGGCCGAGATGGAGTGGGCCTCGAGGATCTGGCCGACCTCGTCCTGCAGGAGCTGGGAGCGCATGCCGTGCAGCACGCCGGGGATCCCGGTGGTGATCGCCGCCCCGCCCGCCGCCTCCACACCCACCAACCGGGCCGGGGTGTCGACGAAGCCGGCGAACGTGCCGGCGGCGTTGGAGCCGCCGCCCACACAGGCCACGACCACATCGGGGACCCCACCCAGCAGCTGGCGGCACTGGTCGGCGGCCTCCTCCCCCACCACCCGTTGGAACTGGCGGACCATGAACGGGAACGGGTGCGGGCCCATGACCGATCCCAGGCAGTAGTGGGTGGTGTCGACGGTGCCCACCCAGTCGCGCATCGCCTCGTTGACCGCGTCCTTGAGCGTCCGGCTGCCGGCGCGGACGGGGCGCACCTCCGCTCCGAGCAGCTCCATCCGGAACACGTTGAGCTCCTGGCGCTCGGTGTCGACCTCTCCCATGTAGACGACGCACTCGAGCCCCAGCAACGCCGCCGCGGTGGCGGTGGCCACACCGTGCTGGCCGGCGCCGGTCTCGGCGATCATGCGCCGTTTGCCCATCCGCTCGGTCAGGAGCGCCTGCCCCACGACGTTGTTGAGCTTGTGCGAACCGGTGTGGGCCAGGTCCTCCCGCTTGAGCAGGAGGCGGACGCCGAGGCGGGACGACAGTCGGTGGCACTCGGTCAGCGGGGTGGGCCGGCCGCCGTAGGTCGAGAGGATCTCCCCCATCCGGCGGTGGAAGGCGGGGTCGGTCCAGGCGTCGGCGAACGCGTCGGCCAGGTCGAGGCAGGCGGGGACGAGTGACTCGGGCACGAAGCGACCGCCGAACTCGCCGAAGCGCCCGTCGGGGCCCGGGTCCCCCATCAGCGGACCCGACCCCGGTGCCGGCCCGGTGCTCACCCCTCCATCCAGTCATAGGGGGCGTCCCGTCCCGCCTGCCCGGCCGGACGGTCGTCGGGTTCGGGTGCGCCGAACTTCTCGTCGGCCGCCCGTGCGTTGGCGATGAACGCCCGCACCAGGTGCGGGTCCTTCACCCCGGGTGCCTGCTCCACGCCGCTCGCCACGTCCACCCCGAACGGGTGGAGACGGATCACGGCCTGGGCGACGTTCTCCGGACGCAGGCCGCCCGAGACGATGAGCCGCCGCGGGTCGACCACCCCCTCGGCCAGCCGCCAGTCGAAGAGGTCGCCCGAGCCAGGGCTCGGTCCGTCGATCAACAGGTAGTCCGCGCCGTACTGCTCGAAGCGGCCGATGGCCGGCTC
This sequence comes from Acidimicrobiaceae bacterium, assembly GCA_027315445.1. Lineage (GTDB taxonomy): Bacteria > Actinomycetota > Acidimicrobiia > Acidimicrobiales > RAAP-2 > DAHUYA01. Next base: position 1,720 of record DAHUYA010000139.1, read on the forward strand.
ACCGGCCGCGAAGGCCTTGATCACCCTCGGGACGCGCGCCGCCACCCAACGGGTCTGCTCGGCCGTCTCGTGGCCGTGCAGCTGCACGGCGCCGAGACCGACGGTGTTGGCGATCTCCACCACCCGGGCGGCGGCCTCGTCACGGAAGACCCCGACCGCCAGCACGTCGTAGGGGAGCCGCTTCACGATGTCGGCGACCGTGACGGCCGCCACCTGGCGGGGGGAAGGGGCGAACACGAAGCCCACGGCGTCGGCGCCCAGCCCGACCGCCAGCAGGGCGTCCGCCTCGGAGGTGATGCCGCAGATCTTCACGACCAGGCGGTCCCGGTTCAAGGCTGGACGGCCCCGGCGCCGACCGCCCGCCTCCCGACCGGGTGCCCGCTGAGGGCGGCCACCGCCGCCGTCCGGTCGCCGGAGGTCACGACCGACTCGCCCACCAGCACCGCCTGGTAACCCACCTCGGCCAGGCGGACGGCATCCTCTGGGCCGGCGATCCCGGACTCGGCCACCGCCAAGGCCTCGGGCGGGATGCGGGCCGCCAGCGAGCACGCCCGCCCCCGGTCGACGGTGAAGGTGGCCAGGTCCCGCTGGTTGACCCCCACCAGGCCGGCGCCGGACTGCAGGGCGCGGTCCAGCTCGCGCTCGTCGTGCACCTCCACCAGCGCGTCGAGGGCGAGCTCGCCGGCCGCCGCCAGCAGCTCCCGAAGCTCGCCGTCCTCGAGGGCGGCCACTATGAGCAGCACGGCATCGGCGCCAATGAGCCGGGCGTCGCACACGTCGGCCACGCACACCGTGAAGTCCTTGCGCAGCACCGGCAGGGGGACCGCGGCCCTGGCGGCCTGCAGGTCGGCGGCCGAGCCGCCGAAGTACCGGGCATCGGTGAGGACCGACAGGCCGCGGGCACCACCGGCCAGGTAGGCGGTCGCCACCTCGGCCGGGTCGAGGTCGGGCGCCAGGTCGCCCCGGGACGGTGACCGCCGCTTCACCTCGGCGATGACGGCCAGCCCGGGTCCCGCCGCCAGCGCTGCGCCGAACCGGCGGGGCGGTGGGCAGCGTCGGGCCTGCTCGAGGAGGGCCTCGAGCGGCCGCTCGTCCCGTCGCGCCGCGTCGCGATGGGCGGCCACGATCTCTGCGAGGTACGGGGCCACGATCAGCCAGCGTAGCGGTGGTCCGAAGGAGCCCCGAGACTCCGGTTGCCGCCGCCACGCCGCGGCGGTGGCAGGCTTGGTGCCCATGGAACGGCCGCGCGGGCCCCGCACGCCCGACGGGGCGGTCGCGCCGGCGGACGCCGGGACGGTGGTGGTCATCGAGGACGATGCCCACATCGCCGACCTCGTCGCCCTCTACCTCCGCCGCGACGGCTTCCGGGTGGTGCAGGTCGGCGACGGCGTCCGCGGCCTCGAGCACGCCCGCCACCAGCAGCCCAGGCTGGTGATCGTCGACGTCGGCCTGCCGGGCGCGCTCGACGGCTTCGAGGTGTGCCGCCGCCTCCGACGGGAGGGCACGGTGCCGGTCATCATGCTGACGGCCCGCGACGACGAGGTCGACCGCGTCCTCGGCCTCGAGCTCGGGGCCGACGACTACGTCACCAAGCCCTTCTCGCCGCGCGAGCTGACCGCCCGGGTCCATGCCATCCTGCGCCGCAGCGCACCGTCCGACGGCGCACCCCCCGACGTGAGCCGGGTGGGCGGGGTGACCGTCGACCGCGCCCGCCGCGAGGCCCGGACCGCCGACGGGGTCGTCCCCCTGGCCACCCGTGAGTTCGACCTGCTGGCCTACCTGGCGGCCAACCAGGGGCTGGCGCTCTCGCGCTCCCAGATCATCGAGGCCGTCTGGGGCGCCGACTGGTACGGCGACGAGCGCACCGTCGACGTCCACGTCCGCCAGCTGCGCAAGAAGCTCGGATCGGCGCTCCCCCTCGACACGGTGTGGGGCGTCGGCTACCGGCTGGGGTAGGGCGGTGCAGCGCCGGCTGGTGGCGTGGATCATGGCCCTGGTGGTCGGCACGGTGCTCGTCACCGGGGTGGGCACCACCCTGCTCGTCCACCGGACCAGCGCGGCCGACGCCGAACGGCAGCTGGTGGTGGTCGGCGACACCGTCACCTCCCACCCCCGCGTCGAAGCCCTGCTGCTGCGATATCCCGGGGTGACCGTCCGGATCGGCAGCTTCGGCGTCTTCACCCTGGCGGCCCTCGGGCCGGGCAACCGACTGGGGCAGTCGGCCCCGGCCGCCCTGCGAGGGCTGACGGTCTCCCGGTCCCCGGCCGCCGGCTCCCCGGTCACCGGCGCGGTCGGCTCGACGGCCTACATGGTGGCGGTCCCGAACCTCTCCGCCCGACAGCGGGCCGCGGTCGCCCGGCTGCTCGGTCCGGACACCCGGGCCGTGCTGGTCGCCACCCGGCCGGTGCCGCCGCCGACCGAGCACCTCGGCTACTTCCTGCTGGTGGCGCTCGGCGCGGTGGCGGTGGCCGGCGCCGCCACCTACGGCCTCGTCAACCGCTACTCGAGGCCGCTGCGGACGGCGGTGCAGGTCACCCGCCGGCTGGCCGAGGGCGAGCTGGGCGCCCGGATGCCCGTGACGGTCCACGACCTTCCCGAGACGGCCACCCTGGCCACGGCCATCAACGACATGGGCGACCGGCTCGCGGGGGCCCGCGAGCAGCAGCGGCGATTCCTCCTGTCGGTCTCCCACGACCTCCGCACCCCCCTCACCTCGATCCGGGGCTACGCCGACGCCCTCGCCGAAGGCGCCACCGACGACGTGCCCGGTGCCGTCTCGGTCATCGCCGGGGAGGCACGGCGGCTCGAACGGCTGGTGGGCGACCTGCTCGACCTGGCCCGGCTGGACGCCCGGCGCCTGGCCGTCCACCCCGGCCCGGTCGACCTGGCCGAAGTGGTCCGCCAGGCGGTCGCCGGAGCCAGACCGCAGGCCGAGGGGTCGGGACTCACCGTGTCCGACGTCGTGGCGGCGGGGCCGGTGCCGGTGGTCACCGACGGTGACCGGCTGCGACAGGTGCTCGCCAACCTGCTCGAGAACGCCCTCAAGTTCGCCCGCCGGACGGTGGTGGTGGGAGCGCGCCACGACGGCACCCACCTGACGGTCTGGGTCGACGACGACGGCCCGGGCATCGCCCCCGAGGACCTGCCCAGGGTGTTCGAGCCCCACTTCACTTCGGACCGCGCCCACCGGGCGGTGCCGGCAACCGGCCTCGGGCTGGCCATCGTGGCCGAGCTGGCCGCCGCCCTCGGCGGGGGCGTCCGGGCCGAGTCGCCGCTGGCACCCGACGGCGGCACCCGGATGGTGCTGTGGCTCCCGGCCGACTTCCCGCCCAGCCCACCGGCCGCGCCCCGTTCCTCCCGGGCGGGCCGTTCCTCCCGGGCCCTTCAGGACTGATGTCGGGTTCGGATCAGGCCAGTGGCAGCGGACGCGCCTCGCCCGCCCGCGGCGGGCCCCCGCCGGGCGCCTTGAGGTCCACGGCGGCCGGCACCGGCACGGAGCGGTGGAGGTAGGCCAGGGCGACCACCCCACCCAGCCCCGGTGACCATGCGGCCGAGGTACAGCGGCCGAGCTCCTTGCCGTCGGCTGTCCCGGGCTCGAGGACCGATGCGCCCACCAGCTCGCCCGGCGTGGCGCCACCCGGCCGGTCGACTCGGTCGGGCACCACCACCCCGACCAGCCGACGGGCCACCCGGTTGCCCCGGGCGTCGAGACGGGCCACCAGCTCCTGCCCGGTGTAGCACCCCTTGGTGAAGCTGACCGACCTCTCCACCAGGCCGGGGACCTCCGCCGGGATCGTCCGCTCGTCGAGCTCGGCGCCGGTCCTCGGCACGCCGGCCTCGATCCGGCACGCCTCCCATGCCGTCTCGTCGCACCACCGGTAGCCGGGCGGGGGGTGCTCGGGCGCCCCGCCCTCGTACAGGAGGTCAGCGCCCCGCCAGCCGTTCCACTCGTAGGGGAGCACGATCGCGCCGTCGGGGTCCGGGAGGGCGCCCGATCCGGGGGGGGCGTCGGGCCCGCCGGCCGTGGGCCGGAGGGCCACCGGCTCGCCGCGGAGCGCCACCACCTGCCACTCGACGGGCTCGATGGCCAACTTGGCCCGCAGCTTGAACCGGGCGAGGCGGGCCGCCAGGGCCGGCCCGGCGCCCGCGTCGGTGTCGAGCAGGTAGGCGTCCTCGGCCAGGCGGAGCACCCGGACGAGCGCCGTCACCTTGCCCTCGGGGGTGAGCACCAGCGAGTCGACCTGCGCCCCGACCGCCAGCGCCGCCAGGTCCTGGCTGCACTGCCCCTGCAGGTACCCGCCGGCGTCGGGACCGGCGACCCGCAGCAGATCTCGCGCCCGGCGGTACGCCCCCCGCCCGGTCCGCAGGGCCCGGTAGTCCTCCAACGGGGCGCTCACCGCCCGGCCACGACGTCGGTGGCCCGGCCGGCGGCCGCCTGCGCCCTGGCCGAGCTGGCGGCCCGGGCCACGGACACCGCCGAAAGGAGGGCCGCGGCCTTGTGCGAGCACTCGTCGTCCTCCGACCCGGGATCGCTGTCGGCCACGATCCCTGCTCCCGCCTGCACGGTGGCCCGCCCATCCGGACCGACCACCATGGTCCGGATGGCGATGGCGGTGTCGATGTTGCCCGAGAAGTCGAGGTACCCCACCACCCCGCCGTAGATCCCCCGCTTGGTCGGCTCGAGCTGGTCGATGATCTCCATGGCCCGCACCTTGGGCGCCCCCGAAAGCGTGCCGGCCGGGAGCGTGGCGCGCAGCACGTCGATCGGGCCCCTGCCCTCGGCCAGACGGCCCGAGACCTGCGAGGTCAGGTGCATGATGTGGCTGTAGCGCTCGACCGTCATGAGCTCGTCGACGTGCTCTGTGCCGAACTCGACCACCCGCCCCACGTCGTTGCGGGCGAGGTCGACCAGCATCACGTGCTCCGCCAGCTCCTTGGGGTCCTCCACCAGCTCGGCGGCCAGCAGCGCGTCGTGCTCGTCGGTGCCGCCCCGCGGGCGGGAGCCGGCGATCGGTCTCGAGATGACCGTGCCGTCGCGCAAGCGGACCATCGGCTCGGGCGACGAGCCCACCACCGTCACCTCGTCGAACCGGAGGAAGTAGAGGTACGGGCTCGGGTTCAACAGCCGGAGGGCCCGGTAGACCTCGAAAGGGTCGGCATCGAGGTCGAGGTCGAACCGTTGCGAGAGCACCACCTGGAAGATGTCCCCTTGCGTGATGAGCTCCTTGGCCGCCCCCACCGCCGCCCGGTACTCACCGCTCGACATGGTGCGGCGACAGGCCGCCGGCGACACCGGCCCATCCGGGGCGCCCACCGGTGCGGTGGGCCTCGAGCGGAAGCAGTCGGCGGCCAGGGTGCCCAACCGCCGACCGGCCTCCCGGTAGGCGGCGGTCGCCTGGGCCTCGTCCCAACCCCGCTCCACCACCACGTTCTCCACCAGGACGATCCGTTGGCGCCAGTGGTCGAACGCCGCCAGCTGGCCGATCACCGCCAGGACCGCGTCGGGGAAGCCCAAGTCGTCGGCGGGCACGTGGGGCAACCGTTCCACCTCGCGCACCACGTCGTAGCCCAGGTAGCCGACCACCCCCCCGTAGAGCGGCGGGAGGTCGGCCAGCGATGGCGACCCGTGGCTCTCGAGCAGCGACTCGAGGACGGCCAGGATCCCGCGGTCCCCACCGGTCGGCACCGGCAGGGACCCGGTGGCGGTCACCTGCCGCCCCCTCGCCACCAGGGTGGCCAGCGGGGCGCGACCGACGAAGGAGTACCGACCCCATCGCTCACCGCCCTCCACCGACTCGAGCAGGAAGCCCGGACCGTCGCCCACCACGTTGAGGAACGCGGCGACCGGGGTGAGGGTGTCGGCCACCACCTCGGTCCAGATGGGGACCACCGCATGCTGGGACGCCAGCCGGTGGAACCGGTCGAGCCCGGGCCACAGCCGCAGCCCCGATCCGTCCGTGCCGACGCCGCCCGGGTCCTTCGCCGGAGCGTCGGGGACACCGGCCCGGACCGCACCGGCCTCCGGCAGGCTCACCCTTCCGGGCGGGGCACGCCCGGTCCCTCGCCGAGGGTCCGGTGGAAGCAGCTCCAGTGCTTGGTGTGGCAGGCGGCCTCGCCGTGCTGGTCGACCAGCACCAGCAGCGCGTCCCCGTCGCAGTCGATCCGCACCTGGCGCACGTACTGTCGGTCGCCGGAGGTCTCGCCCTTGCACCACAGCTCTTGGCGGCTGCGGCTCCAGAACCAGGTCCTCCCGGTGGCCAGGGTTCGCCGGAGCGACTCCTCGTTCATGTAGGCGACCGTGAGCACGTCAGCACCGACGGCGTCCTGCACCACCGCCGCGACCAGGCCGGCGTCGTCGAACTTCACCTGCCCGATCAGGTCCTCGGCCACCTCGAGGGGAACTCCGGGGGCGGCCCCGAGGGGAGCGGGCGCCTCGCCGGTCGCGGGCGCCGCCGGCCCGCTCACAGGTACAGCCCCGTGCCGCCGCCGTCCCGCTCGGCGGCCACGGCGTGGATGTCCCGCTCGCGCAGGATCACGTACTCCTCCCCGTGGATCTCCACCTCGAAGCGGTCCTCGGGGTTGAACAGCACCTTGTCGCCGGCCTTCACCGCCCGCACGTGGGGCCCGACCGCCACCGTCTCCCCCCAGGCGAGCCGGCGCGACACCTGGGCGGTGGCCGGGATCAGAATCCCCGCGCGCGACCGGCGCTCCCCCTCGGCCTGCGGCACCTGGACCAGCACCCGGTCGAACAGGACGTTGATGGGCTGCTTGGTGTCCTCGGTCCCGGACGGCTCGTTGGCTGGCACACTCGCACGGTACCGCATGACCGCCGGCGTCCCGTCCGCCGCCTCCCCCGAAAGGCGCCGGGCCTCAGCGTGCTCCCTCCACCGGTCGCACCGCCACCCCGTGGGCCGCCATGTAGGCCTTAGCCTCGGCGATGGTGTGCTCAGCCAGGTGGAAGATCGAGGCAGCGAGCACGGCGTCGGCCCCGCCGACCGTCGCCCCCTCCACCAGGTGCTCGAGTCGTCCCACGCCCCCCGAGGCCACCACCGGGACGTCGACCTCCTCGACCACCGCCCGGGTGAGCGCCAGGTCGAACCCGTCCCGGGTGCCGTCCCGGTCCATCGAGGTCAGCAGGATCTCGCCCGCGCCGAGCTCGGCCCCCCGGGCCGCCCAACCCACGGCGTCCACCCCGGTACCTCGGCGGCCACCGTGGGTGTGGACCTCCCATCGGCCATCCCCGGCTCGCCGGGCGTCGACTGCCAGCACCACGCACTGGGCCCCGAACTCGCCCGCCAGCTCCGACAGCAGCGCCGGTCGCTCGAGCGCCGCCGTGTTGACCGCCACCTTGTCGGCACCGGCCCGCAGCAGCCGCCGGGCGTCGTCCGCCTGGCGCACCCCGCCTCCCACGGTGAAGGGGATGACGACCTGCTCGGCGGTGCGCGAGACCACCTCCACCATGGTGTCGCGCTCCTCGGCCGAGGCGGTGATGTCGAGGAAGGTGAGCTCGTCGGCACCCTCGGCGTCGTAACGGGCGGCCAGCGCCACCGGGTCGCCGGCGTCGAACAGGTCGACGAACCGGACGCCCTTCACCACCCGGCCCGCGGCCACGTCGAGGCAGGGGATCACCCGGACGGTGCGCATGCCACCAGTGCTCCCTCCATCGTGAGCCGGCCGTCCACCAGGGCCTTGCCCACCACCACCCCGGCCAGCCGGCGGCCCGACCGCCGCCCGGCCAGGGCGGCCAGTCGCCGCAGGTCCTCGGCCGCCGCCACCCCGCCGGAGGCCACCACCGGCAGGTCGGTCTGGTCGAGCAGGCCGACCACGCCGTCCTCGTCCGGTCCACCCAGCATCCCGTCGCGGTCGATCGCCGTGGCCACGATGGCCGCCAGGTCCGCCCCGCGCAGCGCCTCGAGGACCTCGGGCACCGGTCGGGCGCCCTCCGTCACCCACCCCCGCCCGGCCGCCTCGACCGTCCCGTCGGCTCGCCGACGGTAGTCGAGGCCGACCGCCACCCGCCCGGGGTGGGCGCCGGCGCACCGGCGGACCAGCGACGGGTCCTCGAGGGCGGCCGTGCCGAGCACCACCCGCTCGACGCCCCCGGCCACCAGCTCGTCGGCGTCCTCCTGGCGCCGCACGCCGCCCCCGGTCTGCACCCGCACGCCCCTGGTGGCGGCCATCCGGGTGACGGCCAGCACCACCGGCCGGTTGACCGCCTCACCGGTGCGTGCCGCGTCGAGGTCCACCACGTGGAGCCAGCGGGCGCCCTCCCGCATGAAGCGGTCGGCCAGCGCCAGCGGGTCCCCGTAGGGTCGCATGCGGTCGAAGTCGCCCTGCTCGAGGCGGACCGCCCCCCCGGCCACCAGGTCGATGGCCGCCAGCAGCTCCATCACGCCACGGCGCCGGGGGTGCAGCGCGCCACGAAGTTGGCCAGGATCGCCAGCCCCTCGCGCCCGGACTTCTCGGGGTGGAACTGGGTCCCCCAGACCGCTCCCCGCTCGGACGCCGCGCAGACCTTCCCGCCGTAGTCGCACACCGCCACCGTGGACGGGTCGACCGGCGGGGCGAAGGAGTGCACGAAGTAGACCCACGGCGACCCGGCCAGCCCGGCGAGCAATCGGGACGGCTCCCCCACCCGCTCGAGCCGGTTCCACTGCATCTGGGGGTGCTTGACCCCGTCGGGCAGCCTGCGGACCGTGCCGGCCAGCGCGCCCAACCCCTCGACCCCGGGGCTCTCGTCGGAGCCCTCGAACAGCAGCTGGAACCCCACGCAGATGCCGAGGAACGGACGGCCGTCGCCCAGGGCCCGGCGTGCCACCTCGGCCAGGCCCGAGCGCTCGAGGGCCAGGGCGCACGGCCCGAACGCGCCGACGCCGGGCAGGACGACGGCTGCCGCGGCATCGGCTCGGTCGGGATCCGACTCGAGGCGCGCCGGCGCCCCCAGGGCGGTGAGGGCCTTCTCGGCCGACCGGAGGTTGCCGATCCCGTAGTCGAGGACAGCGATGAAGGGGTCGTCTCCGTTCCGGGCGCTCACAGCGTGCCCTTGGTGGACGGGACACCCCCGCCCTCGAACCGGACGGCGTCGCGCAGCGCACGCGCCACTCCCTTGAAGCTCGACTCGAGCACGTGGTGGGTGTTGCGCCCCTCACGGCGACGCACGTGCAGGGTGAACATCCCGGCGGTGGCGAAGGCCCGCCAGAACTCCTCCGCCAGCTGGGGGTCGAAGGGCGGCTCGCCCAGCGGGACCGCGTCGTTCGGGAACGGCACCTCGTAGGCGAGGTAGGGGCGACCCGAAAGATCGAGGGCGACCTCGCTGAGCGCCTCGTCGAGCGGCAGGAGGACCGAGGCGAACCGTCGGATGCCCCTCTTGTCCCCCAGGGCCTCGTGCAGGCACTGCCCGAGCACGATGCCCACGTCCTCCACGGTGTGGTGGGCGTCCACCGCCAGGTCGCCGGTGGCCCGCACCACCAGGTCGAAGCCGGCGTGGCGGCCCAGTTGCTCCACCATGTGGTCGAAGAAGGGCAGCCCGGTGGACACCTCCACCGTGCCCGACCCGTCGAGGCAGAGCTCGACCATCACCTCGGTCTCCTTCGTGCGCCGCTGGCGCGCCGCCCGACGCGCCGCCGGGCCGCTCATCCCAGCACCTCGGTCAGCGCCTCGATGAACCGGTCGTTCTCCTAGGGCGTCCCCACGGTCACCCGCAGGCACCCTTCGAGGCCGGCCCAGCTCGAGCAGTCGCGGATCAGCACCGACCGGGTGACCAGTTCCTTCCAGACCTCGTCGCCGGGGCGGTCGGCCGGGCGGAACAGGATGAAGTTGGCGTCCGAGGGCCAGGCGGTCACCGGGAGGGCGCCGAGGGCAGCCGACAGCCGCCCGCGCTCCTCGGCGATGAGCGCCACCCGGCGTTCCATCTCCTCGCGGTGCCCCAAGGCGAGGAGCCCGGCCACCTGGGTCACCGCCGACAGGTGGTAGGGCAGGGTCGCCGCCTCACACCCGGCGACCACCTCGGGGTCGGCCACCAGGTACCCGAGACGGGCCGCCGCCATGGCCCAGGTCTTGGAGAAGGTGCGCACCACCACCAGCCGTTCGCCGCCCGGGCAGGTCCGCTGGTCGAGCGCCGACTGGCGGGCGAACTGACCGTAGGCCTCGTCGACCACCAGCAGGCCGGTCGGCAGGACGAGCAGGCGCTCGACCAACGCCGGCGGGTCGGCGGCACCCGTCGGGTTGTTGGGCGAGCAGAGAAAGGTGACCTCCGGCTCCTCGCGCCCGACGAGCCCCTCGGCGACCTCCGGGTCGACCCGGAACCCCTCGTCCCTCGGGGCGCCCACCGTCAGGGTCCCGGTCAGGCGACAGATGTGGCCATGGAGGGCGTAGGTCGGCTCGAACAGGGCGGCCCGCCGGCCCGGCCCGCCGTAGGCCAGCAGCAGGCACTGCAGGGCCTCATTGGAGCCGTTGGCACAGAAGACCTCGTCGGCACCGACGCCGTGGAGCTCGGCCAGCGCCTCGCGGAGGCGGCGCGCCTGGCGGTCGGGATAGCGGTTGAACTCGATACGCGAGAGCTCGGTCGCCAACTCGTCCCGCCAGGTCTCGGGGGGTGGGAACGGCGATTCGTTCGTGTTGAGCCGCACCGCCGCCGGCACCTGGGGCGAGTGGTAGCCGCGCATGGCAGCCAAGTTCGGCCGGAGCGGCAGGCGCCCGTTCACGAGCGCAACCGGATCGACTCGGCGTGAGCCGCCAGGCCCTCGGTGGTGGCCAGCGTCACCACGCTCGGTCCCAACGTGCGCACCGCCTGGCGGGTGGCCGAGACGGCGTGGAGGTGGCGGCGGAAGTCGTCGGCCCGCAGCGCCGACGCGAACCGGGCAGTGCGGTTGGTGGGTAGCACGTGGTTCGGGCCGGCGAGGTAGTCGCCGAGGCTGGCCGGCGACCAGATCCCGCAGAACACGGCCCCCGCCGACTGCACCAGCGGCAGCAGGTCCTCGGCGTCGTCGACCAGCAGCTCGAGGTGCTCGGGCGCGACCACGTTGGCCACGGCCAGCGCCGTCTCGGCGTCGTCGACGAGGCAGCAGTAGCCACCCCGCGCGAGGGTGGCCTCGAGGTCGGCCCGCCGGGGCGAGGCGACCACCAGCCGCGCCAGCTCCACCTCGATCCGCTCGGCTGCCTCCGGGGACCAGGTCACCAGCCAGGCCAGGCCCCCGGGCCCGTGCTCGGCCTGGACCGCCAGATCGACCGCCGCCAGTGCCGGCGGGGTGCCCGGGCCGGCCACCACCACCACCTCCGAGGGGCCGGCGAAGGCCGAGGCGACCCCCACCCTGCCCGACACCTGCCGATTGGCCTCGGCCACGTAGAGGTTGCCCGGACCCACCACCACGTCGACCGCCCTGATCGACTCGGTGCCGAACGCCATGGCCGCGATGGCCTGCGCCCCCCCCACCCGGTAGACCTCGTCGACCCCGGCGATCGACGCCGCGGCCAGCGTGGCGTCGTCCACGCGGCCGTCGGGGCCCGGGGGCACGCACAGGACCACCTCGGCGACACCGGCCACCCGGGCCGGGGCCGCGCACATCAGCACGGTGGAGGGGTAGCGGGCACGCCCGCCCGGTGCGTAGCAGCCGGCCCGGGCCACCGGCCGGACCAGATGGCGAACGGTCACACCGTCCGCCACGAAGTCCCCCGGCGGTGTCCCCTCGTGGGCGTGGTAGGCGACGATCCGGCCGTGCGCCAGCTCGAGCGCCGAGCGCAGCTCGGACGGCACCCGGAGCCGGGCCGCCGCCACGTCCTCGTCGGGCACCCGGAGATCGTCCAGCGTGACCCGGTCGAGCTCGGCGGTGAGCGCCCGCAGCGCCTCGTCGCCCCCCTCGCGCACCCGGGACAGGATGCCGTCCACGACGTCGCGGACGTCCACTCCTGGGTCTGCCGGCCGGGGCAGGAGGCGATCCAGTGGGCCGGTCTGGCCGCGCAGGTCGATCCGCGTGAGGGTCACAGGAACTCCGATGCTACAGGCGTGCCATCTGCGTCTTTCCCGGACGTGAGCGACCCCGCACCGGTGCGCCATGATCGCGCCATGACCTCCCGGGCCGAGCTCTCCTCGCTCGCCGCGTCGCTCGACGAGCTGACCCGCCGGGTCACGGCCCTGGCCGAGAGCGCCAGTGGGGCCGACGAGCAGGACCTGGCGGCCGATCTGTTCGCAGTGGAGCGCTCGCTCACCGGTGCGCTCCGCCGGCTCAGCCGGCTGGCGGAGGGCCGGCGCTGACCGACGCGGGCCCCCGCGGCCGGCGCCGGTCGACGGCACTCCCGACCGAGGCGCTCAGACGGCGTAGAGGACGACGTCGTTGCCGAGCAACCCGGCCACCGACCGGAGGGCATTCTGGCGGGAGGCGACCACCGCCGCCGCGTGCCGGGCCGCCGACTCCGCCACCGCCACTGCCGCCAGATCGGTCGTGTCGACCCGGGCGGCCAGCTCGCCGACCCTGCGGGCCAGCTCGTCGCCGAGCGGCTCGACTTCGGCCCCGGCCAGCAGCTGCTCGAGCCGGTCGACCCGGCCCTCGCTCCGGTAGGCGTCGGCCACCGCCGCCGCGGGCACCACCGGCACGATGCCGGTGGCCAGCGCCGCCCGGTGGAGCGCCCAGACCATCCGATCGCCACGCGCCGCTGCCCGGAGCGCGCCGGCGCCGTAGACGAGCCCCTCTCGAGCAGGGCTCACCGGCGGCGGACCCGGGACGCCACCCCGGAGACGCCCGAGAGCAGCCGGGCCAGCAGCGCCTCCCCGGCGGCGATCTCCTCGGCGGTCAGCGCGCCGGCCTCACGCTCCCAGCCCACGACCCCACGTAGTCCCTGGCGGACGCGGAGCTGTCGTTCGGCGGCGGCAGACAACCACGCGCTGAAGGACACGCCGTCCTCCCGGGCAGCCGTCTCCACCGCTCGGGCGACGTCGTCGGCCAGTGACACCGAGCGCTTGGAGACCACCTGCTCAGGGTAACACCCGAAGTAGTACCCCGGGGGCGAATCCGACGAATCTCCGAGCACGCGGAGCGGGCCCGGGGAGTTGCCCATGGCCTGGACCCTTCGGGCCCGGGGCTTGGCGGGGCCGACGGCAGACCCCCTGGGACGGCGCCGGCGGCGAGCCCCGTCGGTCGAAGACCTCGTCTCGAGCGGCTCGCGTCCGACGGCGCCCCGGACGCGACGACGGCGCCCCGAAGGGCGCCGTCGTGCGAGCGGGTCAGGCGGCGGATCCCGACTCCGCTCTACGGAACCAGGTGGCGGGAACCGGTTCCGTGACCACTCTACAACACGGACCGGGTGCGCGCGCGGTTTTTCACCCACCACCCGACCTGGGCCTTTGCACATACACCCAGGTGACGGCCGAGTCACTGCAACCTAAGGTGTACCGGAGCCGCAACGAAACCTTCACGCCTCGGCGCCCGGCTGTCAACCGGCCCGACCGGACCTCCGGCGGGTAGCAGCGCCCTTCGGAGGGCCACCGGCCCTGGTCCCGGGGGCCCTCCTCGGGGTCCCCCCGGGCTTGGTCGCGGTCCCGGCGGCTCTCCCTCTCTTGCCGGCGGCGACGGCCCCCGCCCCCGCCGAGGGGCAGAGATCGACCAGGATGCAGTCCCCGCAGTGCGGGGAGCGGGCGGTGCAGGTGCTGCGCCCGTGCAGGATGAGCCGGAGGCTGAACGCCCCCCGCTCGTCCGGCGGGACCAGCTCGTCGAGGTCCTGTTCCACCCGGACGGGGTCGTCCTCCCGGGTGAGCCCGAGCCGCCGGGCGAGCCTCCCGACGTGGGTGTCGACGGGCAGCCCGGGGAGACCGAAGGCCACGCTGCGCACCACGTTTGCCGTCTTGCGGCCCACACCGTCGAGAGTCACCAGGTCCTCGAGGTCGGGGGGCACCCGGCCGTCGAAGCGCTCGACCAAGCCCCGTGACATCCCGAGGAGGCTCCGGGTCTTGGCCCGGAAGAACCCGGTCGACCGGATGATCTCCTCGACCTCGGCCGGGTCGGCACCGGCCAGGGCGGCCGGCCCCCGATAGCGGTGGAACAGGGTCGGGGTGACCATGTTGACCCGGGCGTCGGTGCACTGAGCCGACAGGATGGTGGCCACCAGGAGCTGGAACGGGTCGCCGTGCTCGAGGGCGCACAGCTCCGTGGCCGAGCCGGGATAGGCCTGGGCCAATCTCGCCACCACCTCGGCGGCGCGTGCCTTGGCGGCGCGGGGTGGTGCCATCGGGCGCAGGTTACCGGTCGCCCCCCGGCGGGCTCCCCGAACGGGCCGGTAGCCTGCCGCCGTGCCGGGTGTCGAGCTCGAGGTCCGCTCCCGCCTCGAGCCGCCGGAGGTGGCCGAGGTGGAGGCCCTGCAGGCGGCGGCGACGGCGGCCGGGACCGACGAACCGCTCGGGGAGCAGAGCTGGCTCGACCTGCGGGCCGGCGGTGGCGGTGGCGGTGACGTCACGGCCCGGGCCGGCCACGACGGGCGACTGGTGGGCGTCGCCCATCTGCGGGGCGGGGAGGGATCGTTCAGCGTGGAGGCGTTGGTCTGCCCCGAGGTCGGCCAACCGGCCGAGGTCCGCAGGGCGCTGCTCGTCGCCGCCCGCCGAGAGGTGGCCCGCCGGGGCGGCGGCCGGCTGCTGTACTGGGTGCACCACTGCACCGAGCCACGGGACCGCGAGGTCAGGGACTTGGGGTTCCATCCGGTCCGGGCGCTGCGGCAGATGCGGGTCGCGCTGCCGCTGGCGCAACCGGCCCCTCCCCCGCCCGAAGGGACGGCCCTGCGGCCGTTCCGGGTGGGCGCCGACGAGGAGGCATGGCTGGCCGTCAACAACCGGGCGTTCGCCGACCATCCCGAGCAGGGTGGCTGGGACCTCCAGACCCTCCGCCGCCGGGAGTCGACCCCCTGGTTCGACCCGTCCGGCTTCCTGCTGGCCGAGGACGAAAGCGGCCGCCTGGTCGGCTCGTGCTGGACCAAGGTCCACCGCGACAGCGACCCGCCCATGGGCGAGATCTACGTCATCTCGGTCGACCCCGCCGTCCAGCAGCGAGGGCTGGGCCGGGTGCTGACGACCGCCGGTCTGCAGCACCTGGCCGGGCGAGGGTTGGCGGTGGGGATGCTCTACGTGGACGACGCCAACTCGGCGGCCCTCGCGCTGTACTCCTCGATGGGCTTCGAGACGCACCATGTCGACCGGGCCTACGCGGTCGAGGTCGGCCCGGCGTCTCAGTGGACCGACACACCCACCAGACGACCGACGCCGTAGGTAACGCCCGCGGCCACCGTGGCCACCGCCAGCTGCCGGAGCGCCGATCGGAGCATGGGCCGGCCGGTGAACCCGGCGAGCACCGCCCCGACGGCCAGGGAGGCCACGGCACCGATGCCCACCGACGCGAGGGTGGCGACGAGGCCGTCGGTCACCAGCCACGGCACCAGGGGCAGCACGGCACCCAGGGCGAACATGACGAAGGAGGAGACGGCCGACAGAGCGGGGGAGCCCAGGGCGGCGGGATTGATGCCCAGCTCCTCGCGGGCGTGGGTCTCGAGCGCCAGCTCGGGATTCGCCATGACCTCGTCGACCAGGCTCCTGGCGAGCGCAGGGTCGAGACCGCGCCCTTCGTAGATGGCGGCCAGCTCACGCCGCTCGCTCTCGGGGTCGGCCCGCAGCGCCTGGCGCTCCACCTCGAGCTCCCGCTGGAGCAGTTCCCGCTGGCCCTGCATCGAGACGTACTCCCCGGCAGCCATGGAGAAGGCGCCTGCCACCAGCCCGGCCAGGCCGGCGAGACGGACGAAGGTCCCGGTCGAGTGGGCCCCCGCCACCCCGAGGATCAGCGACACGTTGGTCACCAGACCGTCGCTCACCCCGAAGACGGCCGCCCGGGCCCCCCCCGACTGGACGTCGCGGTGGTGCGGTTCGGTGGGCGGGAGCACGGCACTCATGAGGCCCGAGCGTAGTGAACGGACGGCGGCGGTCAGGGCTGGCAGAATGACCCCATGGCCGAGCACAAGTGGATGGACCAGGCGCAGCCGCAGACCCTGCAGGCGGCGGTCATGCTCTGCTATATCAACGCCGCCCTGGCGGTCCTCTTCTTCCTGGTCGGCGCGGGGCCCCAGCTGATCCTGCTGCTGCTCGGGGTGGCCGGCTACTTCATCGCCAACGAGCGCCGCTGGGCCTACTGGGCGGCCGTGGTGATCGTCGGGCTCTACACCGTGCTGGCGGTCGCCACCTTCGCCGCGGGCGCTGGCTTCGGGGGGCTGCTCAACCTCCTGTTCGCCGTGGTCCTCTTCGCCCTGCTGGTGCACCCCCAGAGCCGCCAGTACCAGAAGGTCTGGTTCCACTAGGCGCCGGACGGGCGGGGTGGCGGGAGGTCCGGCATCGGTCGGCCACCGTGGGTTTGGGGGTGGCCTCGGTCGCTGATCTAACGTGCCCGCGGCGGCGCGCGCCGCGGCCCGGACGACGAGGGAGCGACCGATGATCACGGTGACGGTGGACGATCTGCCCACGCTTGCGGGCAAGGACCTCGGGTACTCCCGCTGGGTGCGGGTCGACCAGGCGAAGATCGACCAGTTCGCCGACGCCACGGACGACCACCAGTGGATCCACGTCGACCCGGTGCGGGCCAAGGAGGGCCCCTTCGGGGGCACCATCGCCCACGGCTACCTGACCCTCTCGCTCGCGCCCGGCCTGCTCCAGTCGGTGGTGAAGGTCGAGGGCATGAAGCACGGCGTCAACTACGGCTGCAACAAGGTCCGGTTCCCCTCGCCGGTGCCCGTCGACTCCGACGTTCGGCTGCACGCAGCGGTGGCCGGCGTGGAGGAAGTGGGGGGCGGCGTCCAGATGACCCTCGACCTCACGATCGAGGCGCGCGACGCGACCAAGCCAGCCTGCGTGGCGCAGGTCGTCTACCGCTACTTCGCCTGATCGGGCGCAGACCTTTGGGGCGCACCCGCCTGTCCGCCCCTCGGTCGACGCAGGGGTCTCTGCCCACCGGTGAGGAGAAGACGGCGCGGGTGCGCGCCATGTTCGACGCCATCGCCCCCCGCTACGACCTGGTGAACCGGTTGATGACGTTGGGCCTGGACCGGCGGTGGCGGCGGGCGACGGTCGACGCTCTCGCCCTCCCGCCCGGTGCCCTGGTGCTCGACCTGGCCTGCGGGACCGGCGATCTCTCGCGGCTGGCCGCCCGGCGCGGATACCGGGTCCTCGGGGCCGACCTGAGCGAGGGCATGCTCGCCGCCAACCGGAGCGGGGTCCCGGTCGTGCAGGCCCGGGCCGAGCACCTCCCGTTGGCGGACGGCTCGATCGACGGGCTGGTCTGCGGCTACGCCCTTCGCAACTTCACCGAGCTCGGAGCGGCGCTGGCCGAGATGGCCCGGGTGCTGCGGCCCGGGGGCCGGGTGGCCCTCCTCGAGGTGGCGTCGCCGCCACCCGGTCCGATGCGGGCCGGCTTCACCCTCTGGTTCGAGCGGGTGGTCCCCCGCCTCGGCGGCCTGCTCTCGGACCGGGACGCCTACCGCTACCTTCCCCGGTCGACCGCCTACCTGCCCGACGACCCGGCACTGCGGTCCCTGGTGCGCCAGGCCGGGTTCTCGGCCGTGGGTCGCCGCCTGCTCAGCGGGGGCCTCAGCCAGCTGGTGGTGGCCACCCGGGTTGGCCGTCCGGGGGCGGCCGCCCCGGCCGCGGCCGACTCCACGGCCAGGGAGGTGCACGTGGCACCACCAGGACCGAGGGCGGGGTGAAGCCGCCCGACCCCGCCAGCGTGCGGGCCCTGACGGTCAGGCTCGAGCCGGAGGCCGCGTCGTCGCTCCTGTCGGCCACCCCCACGGGCGGCTGCATCCGGTACTGGTCGCCCCGAAGCCTGTCCCGGGCCACCCTGGGCACCGCCGCCACTCTGGCGCTGCCGGCCGGGCTGGCCGACGCCGCGGCCCTCGACGACGTGGTGGCCTGGCTGCGGGCCGTGCCCCACGACGACCGGGTCGAACGCCCAGGCTCGGGGGTCTCGGCCCACGGCGCCCTGCCCTTCGATCCCACGGGGCCCGGCCGCCTGGTGGTGCCCTCGCTCTGCGTGGCCCAAGACGACGGGGGGCAGACCTGGGCCACAGCGGTCGTCGCCGCCGGCGACACGCTCGACGAGCAGTGCGTACGGACCCTGGTCGCCCGGGCCGCAGGAGCCACGGCCGGCGGGGCCGGAGGTGGTGGCGAGGGTGCCACCGGCCCCGGCCCGGCGCCGGGCTCGGGCCCGACCGTGGTGCCGCACCCCACACCCGCCGGTCACGCCCGGGCGGTGGCCGTGGCGGTCGCGGCCGTCGACCGCGGGGTCGTGCAGAAGGTGGTGCTGGCCCGCCGCCTCGACGTGCACCTCCCGGCCCCGGCCGACGTCGGCGACGTGCTCCGCCGGCTCCGCGCCCAGGAGCCCGGGTGCACCGTCTTCGCCCATCCGGTGGCCGAGGGGTGGTTCGTGGGCGCCTCGCCCGAGCTGCTGCTCCGGCGGCACGGCGCACGGGTCTGGAGCCATCCCCTGGCGGGGACGGTCGGCCTCACCGGGACCACCGCCGACGAGCAGGTCATCGACGCCTTCGTCAACTCGAAGAAGGAGCGGTCCGAGCACGAGCTCGTGGTGGAGGAGATCGCCGCCGCCCTGAGACCGCACTGCGACCGGTTGACCCTGCCGCCGGTCCCTTCCCTCGTCCGGCTGCAGTCGGTCGCCCATCTCGGCACCCTGATCGAGGGGCGACTGGCCCGGCCGGCGGGCCCGGCCCACGCCCTCGAGCTGTTGGCGTCCCTCCACCCCACCCCGGCTGTCGCCGGGGTGCCCCGCGACCGGGCGCTGGCCCTCATCTCGGAGCTCGAGCCCGGATCGCGGGGGCACTGGGCCGGACCGGTCGGCTGGGTGGACGCACGGGGCGACGGCGAATGGATGCTGGGCATCCGTTCGGCGACCCTGTCGGGAGACGGCGCCGTCCTGTGGGCGGGCGGCGGGATCGTGTCGGGCTCGCAACCGGAGCAGGAGCTCGAGGAGACCACGATCAAGCTGGTCCCGGTGCTCGAGGCCGTGGCGCCCGGGACCGGCGGGCTGCTGCGCCCGAGAACGACCGCCCCGTGAGCCGCCGGCGCCGCGCCCGAGCCGTCACGGCGCGGACCTCCGGTCAGCGCCGGCGCGCCTCCGCCGGCTCGGGCGTCCCGGACGTCTCGGGGGCCGAAGGGGTGCCGCCCGGCACGCCGGCGCCGCGCCGCGCCGTCCCCCGGCTCCGGGCTTCCGACGGCGGGACGGCCCTCGGGAGCTCGACGACGAAGCTGGCACCTTGGCCCGGCGTGGAGTCGACCCGCGCGGTCCCCTCGAGGGCCCGGGCGATGGCCCAGACGATGGAGAGCCCCAGACCGGTGCCCTCCCCCTGGCGGGCCGCGTCCCCCCGGTAGAAGCGGTCGAAGACCCGCCGGGCCACGCCGGCCGCGATCCCCGGCCCCTGGTCGGTGACCCGGATGGACCCCGTGGTGGGCGTCCCGGCGCTCTCCACCGTCACCGGCGTCCCCGGCGGGGTGTGCGAGAGGGCGTTGCGCACGAGGTTGTGCAGCACCTGGCCCAGCCCGTCGGGGTCGCCCGTCACGTACACGGGGGCCGGGGCCACCAGCTCGATCGGCCGACCGGGCTCGACCGCCCTCGCGTCGTCGACCGCGTCGGCCGCCACCCGCCGCAGGTCCACCGGCACCTTCTGCAACGGCCGCCCCTGATCGAGGCGGGCCAGCAGCAGCAGGTCGTCGACCAGCCCACCCATCCGGGCCGCCTCGTGCTCCACCCTTGCCAATGCCCGCTGCCTGCCCTCCTCGTCGGTGAAGGCGCCCTTGCGCAGAAGCTCCGCGTAACCCCGGATGGAGGTGAGGGGCGTCCGGAGCTCGTGGGAGGCGTCGGCCACGAATTGGCGGAGCCGGGCCTCGCTGGCCGATTTCTCGGAGAAGGCCGACTCGATCTGGGACAGCATGGCGTTCAGGGCCGAGCCCAGGCGGCCGACCTCCGTGTCCCCCGCGGTGGTCTCGATCCGACGGGTCAAGTCGCCCGAGCCGATGGCCCCCGCTGTCTCGGTCATCATCTCGAGCGGCCGCAGGCCGCCCCGGATGGTCCACAGAGCCAGCACGCACAGGCCGAGGAGGACCGCCAGCGAGACCAGCACCTCCACCCGGAGCACCGAGTCGAGCGTCTCGTTGGTGGCGCTCAGGGAGACGGCGGTGACCAGGGTGCCCTGGGGCACGGCGACCGCCTCGGCGCGGTAGCGGAGACCCTCGGTCCCGACCGCGCCGACGTCGAGCGCGAACGGGTTGGGTCGGTAGGGTCCGGGCCGCCCGGACCTCGGGAAGGGGGGCGACGCCGCCACCCGCAGCCGTGACAGCAGTGGCTGGGGGCCCGGATGGAACGGCGAGCCCGAGGGCCGGCTGACCACGACCTGGCCCTCCGGGTCGACCACCATGGAGTAGACGTCGGCCGACAGACGGTTGTCGAGCCCGACGTAGGTGGGCTGCCTCCCCAGCCGGTCGCTGTAGAGGAGGTACTTGTAGGCCAGGTTCTGGGCCGCCTCGAGCTGGGCGTCGAGGCGGCCGTAGAGGGACGAGTGCAACGAGCTGTAGGTCACCACGTCGGCCACCCCGAGGCCGATGACCAGCATCACGGCCATGGTGAAGGTCAGCCGCCGGCGCAGGTTGACCGGTCCCCGGCGGCCCGGGAGCCAGGCTCGCGCCCTCCGGACGGTCCCGGCAGCCCCGCTCACCTCAGCCCCACTCCCGGGGCAGCCGCAGGCTGTAGCCGACGCCGCGCACGGTGTGGATCAGCGGCGGGTCGAGCTCGTCCACCTTCTTGCGGAGGTAGCTGATGTACGTCTCGACGATGTTCACCTCGCCGGTGAAGTCGTAGTCCCAGACGCGGTCGAGGATCTCGGTCTTGGACACCACCCGCCGCGCGTTCTCGAGCAGGTACTGCAGCAGGTTGAACTCGGTCGCGGTCAACTCGATCGGCACCCCCTGGCGCCAGACCTCGTGGGTGTCGAGGTCCATCACCAGGTCGGCGTACTGCAGCTGGGCGGTCCCGGCGTCGTCGCGGCCGCTCCGCCGAAGGACCGCCCGCACCCTCGCCACCAGCTCGTCGAGGCTGAAGGGCTTGGTGACGTAGTCGTCGCCCATGGTCAGGCCGGCCACCTTGTCCTCGTTGGCGTCCCTGGCGGTCAGGAAGACGACCGGCACCGCGTCGCCGGCGGCCCGCAGCCGGCGGCACACCTCGGTGCCCTCGAGGTCGGGCAGCATCACGTCGAGCATCACCAGGTCGGGTCGGAAGCTGCGCACCATCTGCAGCGCCTCCTGCCCGGTGGGCGCCACCTCGACCGAGAAGCCCTCGAAGCGCAGGGCCGCCGACAGCAGGTCCGTGATGTACGGTTCGTCGTCGACGACCAGGATCTTCTCGGCGTCGGGCATGGTCTCCATCATCCCACGCGGGCCCATCGCCTCCTCGAGCCCTACGCCCGGTGGCCGTCCCGCCGCCCGGGGGGAGCGGTCTGCAGCGGGTCTGCGGACCCGGTGGCCGAGGACGCCCCGGCGCCGGTCGACTGCTCGCCACCGCCCCGATCGTGGCCGTGGCCTGCGTCGGGGCCGTGGCCTGCGTCGTGGCCGGACCACGGTCGGCGCAGGGCCCCGAACAACCGGCCCAACCCCCAGTAGGCGACGAGGCCCAACGCCTCGACCACGATCGCCATCGACATCTTGGACTGCCCCACCTCGCGGTCGACGAAACGGATCGGCACCTCGGCGATGGAGGCGCCGGCCTGCTTCGACCGGTAGGTCATCTCGATCTGGAAGCCGTAGCCCTCGGCCCGGATCCGCCCGAGATCGAGCCGGCGGAGGATAGAGGCGGCGTAGACCCGGAATCCGGCGGTCGAGTCGGCCACGCCGAGGCCGAGCACGACGGAGGCGTACTTGTTGGCGCTCCAGGACAGCAGGTGGCGGTGCCACGACCAGTTCGGGATGGAGCCCCCGGGGATGTACCGCGAGCCGATCGCCACCTCGTGGCCGTGCTCGAGCGGCGCCAGCAGCTCGGGCAGGGCGGCCGGGTCGTGGGAGAAGTCGGCGTCCATCTCGACGAAGGCCTCGTAGCCCCGCTCGAGACCCCAGGCGAAGCCGGCCCGGTAGGCGCTGCCGAGACCGGACTTCCCGGACCTGCGCAGCAGCGAGACGTCCCCCAGCGACACCGCGGCCTTCTCCACCAGCTCGGCCGTGCCGTCGGGGCTGCCGTCGTCCACCACCAAGATCCCTGCGTCGGGGAGGACCTCCCTGACCCTGCCCAGCACCCGCTCGATGTTGTCGGCCTCGTTGTAGGTCGGGACGACGACCAGGACGCGCACCGGTGAAGCATAGAAGACCGCCTCCTCCGCCATTCCGCGGCCGATGGCCCCGACGGCCGGCCCGGGGGGCGCCGGGGCCTCCACCGGACCTCAAAGCCCCAGTCGCGCGGCGCGGCGTGACAGCATGACTGGATGCAGGACGGGGGACACGTCGGCGGGACCTCGCGCGCCGCCGCCATGCCGCAGGGCCCCGGACGTTGGCCGGACCGGGGCCTGCCCCTCGACCCCAGGGTGCCCACCGACCGCCTGGCCGACCACGCAGGGACCAAGCACGCACGGCCCGGTCACGAGGCGACCGGGGGCCGGCCGGCGCCGGAGGGGCCGCCGCGACGACGCCGGCGCTGGATGCCACCCCAGGTGCGCTGGACCATCACCGCCGTGACCCTGTTCTTCGTGCTCGAGTACCTGGTGCTGCCCGAGCTGGCCAGCGCCCGGAAGTCCCTCGACCTCCTCGGGCAGGTCAACGTCGGTTGGCTGGTCGCCGGCGTGATCTTCGAAGGAGCCGCGCTGGCCGCCTACGCCCAGCTGACCCATACCGTCCTCTCCCCCGGCGCCCCGTCGCGCTTCCGGCTGTTCCGGGTCAACATGTCGAGCCTGGCGGTCAGCCACGTGATCCCGGGCGGCACGGCCCCGGGAACGGCCGTGGCATACCGGCTGCTGACCGACCTCGGCGTCTCGGGGAGCACCGCCGGCTTCGCCCTGGCGACCCAGGGCGTGGGGTCGGCGGTGGTCCTCAACGCCCTGCTCTGGCTGGCGCTGCTCATCTCGGTCCCCCTCACCGGCTACAACCCGCTCTACGGGTTCGCCGCCATCGCCGGGGTGATCCTGCTCGGGCTGTTCGCCGGCACGGTCATGCTGCTCACCCGGGGCAAGCACCAGGCGGCGGACCGGCTCACCCGGCTGACGGCCCACCTCCCACTGGTCAACCCCGAGACGGTGGCCGGGCTGGTCCAGAAGGTGGCCGACCGACTCGAGGTCCTGCTGCGCAACCGCCAGCTGCTCACCCGGGCGATGATCTGGGCAGCGGCCAACTGGCTCCTCGACGCGGCGTCGCTGTGGGTCTTCGTCTTCGCCTTCGGCCACGCCGTGAGCCCCATCGACCTGCTGGTCGCCTACGGCCTGGCCAACGTCCTCGCGGTCATCCCGGTCACCCCCGGCGGCCTCGGGGTGGTGGAGGGCGTCCTGATCCCCACCCTGGTGGGGTTCCACGTGACCAAGGCGATCGCCATCCTCGGCGTGCTCTCCTACCGACTGGTCAACTTCTGGCTGCCCATCCCGGCCGGCGGGATCGCCTACCTGTCGCTGCGCTTCGGTCCGTCGGCCCGCCGGCACCGGGGCCACACCTCGGTCGGCCGCACCCACGGCGCACGCTGACCGCCCGGGATCAAAGGACCGGCGTCACCTCGGCCTCTCGGGTGTCCACCTCGCGTCGGCGCCGGGCCCGCCACAGCGCCAGCTCCTTCAACCGTCCCTGCACGTCGATGCCCCGGGCGGTCGGCACCCGCCGCCACCGGCGGTCGGCACCCAGGCTCCAGGTGTGGGTGTCGTCGGTGAAGACCAGGTCGAGCACCTCGAAGAGGCGGGCCTGCAACTCGGGATCGTGCACCGGCACCAGCACCTCGATCCGCCGGTCGAGGTTCCGTTCCATCATGTCGGCCGATCCGATGTAAAGGGCCCTTGGTCGGGGCCGGCCGTCCTGGTCCGCCCCCTCGCCCCGGGACGCCCTGTCCAGGTGGGCGCCGGGCGCCGGGCCGCCGAAGCAGAAGATCCGCGAGTGCTCGAGGAACTCGCCCACGATCGAGCGGACCGAGATGGTCTCCGACAGGTCGGGGATACCCGGTCGGAGGCAGCACAGACCCCGCACCGCCAGGTCGATCGGCACGCCGGCCAGGGAGGCCCGGTAGAGCGCGTCGATCATCTCCGGGTCGGTCAGGCCGTTCATCTTCATGACGATCCGGCCGCCCGGGCCGGCGACCGTCTGCTCCTCGATCAGCTCGAGCATCCGCCGACGGAGGGTGACCGGTGACACCAGGATCTCGCGGTACCCGGCGTGCCGGCTGAACCCGGTCAGGAAGTTGAACAGGTCGCCCACGTCGGCCCCGATGGCCGGGTCGGCGGTCAGCAGCCCCAGGTCCTCGTACATGCGGGCGGTGCGGGAGTTGTAGTTGCCCGTCCCCACGTGGCAGTAACGGCGGATGCCGTCGTGCTCGCGCCGGAGGACCAGCACCGTCTTGGAATGGGTCTTGAGCCCGACCAGGCCGTAGACCACGTGCACCCCGGCCTGCTCGAGGGCACGGGCCCATCCGATGTTGGCCTGCTCGTCGAAGCGGGCCTTCACCTCCACCAAGGCCGCCACCTGCTTGCCCGACTCGGCGGCCCGGATGAGCGAGGCGACGATCGGGCTGTCCCCCGACGTCCGGTACAGGGTCTGCTTGATCCCGAGCACGTCGGGATCGTCCGCCGCCTGAGCGACGAACGCCTCGACCGAGGTGGCGAACGAGTCGTAGGGGTGGTGGACCAGCACGTCACGGTGGCGGAGAACGGCGAAGAGGTCGTTGGGCTCGTTGCCGGCGGTGGCCAGCGGGGGTGGCGTCATCGGTGTCCACGTCTCGGCGTGCAAATCCGGTCGATCGAGGGCGTAGACGGCCCAGAGCCCGTCGAGCCCGATCGGCGCGTCCACCAGGTAGACGCCGTGTGCCGGGACCTCGAGCTCGGTGGCCAGCCGGTCCGCCAGGTCGGGGCGGGCGTTCGCCGCGATCTCGAGCCGCACCGCGCTGCCGAAGCGGCGGCGGCGCAGCTCCATCTCCACCGCCACCAGCAGGTCGTCGGCCTCGTCCTCCTCGAGCGCCAGGTCGGCGTTCCGGGTCACCCGGAAGACGTCGTGCTCGCCGATCGTCATGCCCGGGAAGAGGGTGTCGAGATGGGCGGCGATCACCTGCTCGAGGGGGACGAAGCGCTCGCCGTCGGGCATGACGACGAACCGGGGCAGCACGGGGGGCACCTTCACCCGGGCGATCCGCTGCTCACCGGTCGAGGGATCGCCGACCTCGACCAAGAGGTTGAGGGACAAGTTGGAGATGTAGGGGAACGGGTGCCCCGGGTCGACCGCCAGCGGAGTGAGCACCGGGTAGATCTCCCGGTGGAAGACCTCGACCAGGTGGTCGCGATCGTCCTCGTCGAGGGTGGACCAGTCCGACAGCACGACCCCGGCGTCGGCCAACGCCGGCACCAGACGCTCGAGAAAGACGTGGTCCTGGCGCGCCACCAGCTCCTCCACCCGGGTGCGGATCACCCGGAGCTGCTCGCCCGGCCGGAGCCCGTCGACCGACCGGCTGCGCACCCCCGCAGCCACCTGGTCCTCGAGCCCGGCCACCCGGACCTGGAAGAACTCGTCGAGCAGCTCGGAGAAGAGCGCCATGAACTTGACCCGCTCGAGGAGCGGGTTGCCGTCGTCGTCGGCCAGGTCGAGCAGCCGAGCGCCGAAGTCCAGTCGGGAGAGCTCACGGTTGGTGAAGCGCTGGTAGCCGAACGAGCGGACGTCGTGGCCGGCCCGCCCGTCCCCCCCGGTCGGCTCCGAACGGCTCTCGGGACGCGCCGCGTCAACCGACATCCGCGACCCGCCGAGGCCGCCAGTGGACACGGTGCGCTCGAGGGCCATGGGTGGTCTCCGCGGCAATCCTAGTACCCGCCGCTACGCTGCCCCTCGTGGTCGAGCTCGCCACCCGCAAGCCGACGCGCCAGCAGGGGGCCCCGTTCCTCCCGCCCTGGCCCCGGGGCGCCAAGCCCAAGCGCCGCACCGAGCTGGGACTGTTGGTCTTCGCCGCCCTCATCACGGTGGCCCTCTACGTGATCGCCGAGGTCGGGACGAAGGGCAAGATCCCGCCCCACATCGGCCCCATCCTCGGGGTGGTGCTGGTCATCGTCCTGGCCGCCCACCTGGCCAACCGCTGGCTGGCGCCGAACGCCAACGCCGTCGTGCTACCCCTGGCCGCCCTGCTCAACGGGATCGGCTACGTGGAGATCGTCCGCTGGAACCCGGCCGACGCCAAGCTGCAGGCGACGTGGGCGGCCCTCGGGGTCGCTCTCTACGTCCTCACCCTGCTGGTGATCCGCCGCAGCCGCGACCTGGACCGCTACCGCTACCTGCTGCTCTTGTTCGCCGTGCTGCTGCTGGTGGCGCCCCTCGTCCCGGGCATCGGCAAGGACGTGTACGGCGCCCGACTGTTCGTCGGCATCGGCAACACCTTCGAGTTCCAGCCGGTGGAGCTGGCCAAGATCGTGCTCTGCATCTTCTTCGCCTCCTACTTCGCCGAGAAGAAGGAACTGCTGTCCATCCCGACCGCCCGCATGGGCAACCGGCTGTTCGTCGACCCCCGGCCGATGCTCCCGATCGGTATCGCCTGGCTGTTCGCCATGGGGGTGATCGGGCTCGAGAACGACATCGGCTTCGCCATGCTCATCTTCACCATGTTCATCGCCCTCCTGTGGGTGACCACCGGCCGGGCCGCCTACCTGGTGCTGGCGGTGGCGCTGTTCATCGGCGGGGCGGTGGTGGCCTCCCACCTCTTCAGCCAGGTCCACGAGCGGGTCTCCATCTGGCTCGACCCGTGGGCCACCCAGAGCGGCAGTGGCTACCAGCTGGCCAACGGCTGGTACTCGATGGGCACCGGCGGGGTCGGGGGGGCAGGGCTCGGCCTCGACCACTTCGCCTCGGTCATCCCCGATCTGACCAGCGACATGATCTTCACCGCCATCGGCACCGACATGGGGCTGCTCGGCACGAGCGCAGTGGTGATCGCCTTCACCTTGCTGGTGGGGGCCGGATTGCGGATCGCCCAGACCGCCCGGTCGGACTTCTCCAAGCTGACCGCCACCGGGCTGACGGCCATCCTGGGCTTCCAGGCCTTCTTCATCATGGCCGGGGTGGTGCGCCTGTTGCCCTTCACCGGCATCACCCTGCCCTTCGTGGCCTACGGCGGTTCCTCGCTGCTCGCCAACTACATCCTCATCGCCCTGCTGATGCGGGTCTCCGAGGAGGGTGCCTCCACCGTCGCCGAGCGGGCCTCCGGGGTGATCCAGCCCGGAGAGACCGCATTCGTCGTGACCAACTGACGGCTCGGCGGGGCTCCGGCTCGGCCGGGTGACCAAGGCGGTGGGGCGCCCGCCCTTGCGCTCAGGCCGATGCCGACCGGCCCGTCGGGTCCCCCCGGCCCTCCTCGTCGGCGGGGTCCTCCGGCATGCTCCTATCCCCCTCGTCGACCCGGTCCACCACCCCCAGCCCGCCTTCGTCGGGAGGCGTCACGTCCCCGGGACCTTCGAGCAGCCGTTCGTCGGCCACCACCGGCGCCGCCACCGGCTGCCGGAGGGCCAGGATGATCCCGTCGGAAGGCCGACAGGGGAGGGTCACGGTGCCCCGCGGTCCGCTCAGGACCAACTCGGCCAGATAGGTCCCGCCCCGCCGACCCACCAACCGCACGGTCGCGATGTCGGCCCCCAGCTGCTGCAGCGCGGTCGTGAACAGCTCGTGGGTGAGCGGGCGCGGGGTGGCCACGCGGCGGAGGGCCTGGGCCAGGGCGACCCCCTCGGGCAGGCCGATGGGGAAGGTCAGGTCGCGCAGCGGGGGCTCGGCCTCCTGCAGGTGGACGGTCGGGTACTGGGCCGGGAGGTCGACCGAGACCGACAGCACGTCCATCACCCGGAAGGTCGCCCTACGGGGCCCGGCCGTCGGGGAATGGCCGTCGGGCCGCGGCGGCGGGACGTCGAGCTGCGGCGGCGGGACGTCGAGCGGCGGCGGGACGTCGGGCCGCGGCGGCGGCGCCTCCGGCGAGACTGCCTCGTCGGGCGGCGCGTCGGGCACGTCAGCCGCTCCTGCGGGAGCCGACGCTCAGCGCCACCCCAACGGCGGCGAAGAAGCACAGCGCGGCCGACCCCCCGTAGCTGACGAAGGGCAAGGGGATGCCGGTGATCGGCATGATCCCCATGGTCATGCTGGCGTTCTGGAACGTGCTGTACGCAAGGAAGGTGAAGATCCCAGCGCACAGCAGGCGACCGAAGGGGTCCCTGGCCACCTGGGCGGCCCGCAGCACCCGCCAGCACAGCAGGCCGAGCAGCCCGAGGACGGCCGTCCCGCCCACGAACCCGAGTTGCTCGCCGATGGCCGTGAAGATGAAGTCCGTCTGCTGCTCGGGCACGTACCCCAGGTTGGTGGCCGAGCCGTGGAGCAGCCCGCGGCCGAACATGCCCCCCGACCCGATGGCGTCCTTGGCCTGTTGGAGGGTGTAGATGGCGCCCTGGAGGCTGGGGTTGTTGGAGTCCTGGTGGATGAAGGTGGTGAGCCGGGAGATCTGGTACGAGTGCAGCACGCCGGCCTTGAGGGCGAGGAAGAAGACGGCCAGGGCGCCGAGCACCAGCAGGAGGAGGATCCGACCGGGCACGCCGGCGACGGCCAGCATGACCAGCAGGACGACCGTCATGATGATGGCGGTGCCCATGTCGGGCTGCTTCACGACGAGCAGGACCGGGATCCCGACCATGGCGAGCAGCCGCCACACGTCGCGCCACGCCAGCCCGTCCGCCCGCCGGGAGCAGTACGTGGCGACCGCCAGGATCTCGGCCAGCACGGCGAACTCGGACGGCTGAAGCTGGAGCGGACCCACGCTGAACCAACGCGAGGAGCCCAGGGCGCTGGAGCCGATGTGGGGGACCAGGACGGCCAGCAGGGCGAACACCATCAGCCCGTACAGCGCGTAGCTCACGTACTCGAGGCGCCGGTAGTCCTGGGTCGCCAGGACGAGCATGGCGACCAGGCCCATCATGACGAAGATGCCCTGACGCTTGAGCACCGCCAGGGCATCCCCCACCGGCAGCCCCTGGCCGACCAGCGTGCCCCGGGTCGCCGTGTAGATCATCACCAGCCCGATGGCGGTGACGAGCAGCACCGTCCCCAGCAGGGCGACGTCGAAGCGGGCCGCACGGCGCCCCACGGAGGTCGTACGAAGACTCGTGATCACCGTGCCTGCACCGGAAGGACAGAATATCGACCGTGCAGCCCTCGCCACGGGTCGGCTTGCTCGCCGCGGCGGGTGGGACGACCTCCACCACCCCGGCCCTGTTGACCGGCAACGGCACCGCCGGGGGCGGATGGCTCTACGACCTCCTCAGCAAGGCCGGGGTCTCCCCGTCGGCCGCCCACACCACGGTCGAATTCGTCTTCCGCCCCCTCGAGGTGGTCTTCGTCCTCGTGGTGGCCGTGCTGGTGGCCCGCTACGGGGCACGGCTGATACGGCGGACGCTGGGCCGGGTGGCCCACCGGGCGGCCGGGCGCTCGGGCTCGGTGCGGGCCGGCGCCCGGAGCCTGACGGTCGTCGCCCTCGTCGCCAACCTGTGGCGCTTCTTCGTGGCCGTCGTGGCCGTCGCCACGATCCTGGGCATGCTCGGGATCAACCTGACCCCGCTTTTGGCCAGCGCCACCGTGATCGGGGCGACGATCGGCTTCGGTGCCCAATCGCTGGTGCGGGACTACCTCTCGGGCGTCCTGCTCACGGTCGAGGACCAGTTCGGGATCGGCGACACTGTCAACGTCAATGACACGGTTGGAGTTGTCGAGGACCTCAGCTTGAGGGTTACACGCCTTCGTTCGGCTGACGGGACGGTCTGGTACGTGCCCAACGGCGAGATCCGGAAGCTGGCCAACACCTCCCGGGGCTGGGCCAAGGCGGTGGTCGACCTCCCGGTGGCCCCCGAGGCCGTGCTCCGGATGCGCGAGCTGGAAGACGAGCTGGCCGACGCGGCACGCCAGGTGGCGCACCGGCCGACCTTCGCCGCCGCCGCCGCCGAGCCGCCCGAGGTCCTCGGGATGACCGACGCCGCCACCGACAGCTGCTCGGTCCGGGTGGCCGTCCGGACGGTCCCGGCCCACCGGGACGCCCTGCAGCGGGCACTGCGCGACGCCCTGGTGGACCGTCTGGTCCGGCTCGGGGCGTGGCCGGGCCTCCCCTCTCCGACCCCGTCCGCCTCCGGGACCGGAGGAACGGAGCAGGCGGGGGGCGACGGCACCGGCTCGGGGGTGCAGGAGCCGGCGCCCGGGGGCGACGGGGGCGACGGGGGCGCCGCCCGGGGTGACGGCGAGGGCCCGACGGGAGAGCGACGGTAGGGGCGGGCGTGCGCCGGCTCATGCCCTGGGCGCTCCTGGCGATGGTGCTCGGCGGCACCGGCGGGGCCGCCACCCTCGGGGCGGTGGCCGGCCCGGGCGCGCCATCCCCTGCCGCCTGGGTGGCCCAGTTGATCGCCCGGACCAGGGGAGCCGGGACCGCCCGGGTCTCCTACACCTCCCTCGTCACCAACACCGACCCGGCGGCCCGTACCGTCTTCTCGGAGTCCGGCGCAGTCGACTTCGCCGACGGGAACCTCCAGGCGGCCGGCACCGAGCACTCGACCTGGCAGACGCCCGGGCCGGTGACGGCCGCCTACACCCTCCACCTCGTACAGCGCAGGGTGGGTAGGACGCTGTACCTCGAGACCGACGACGCCACCGCCTCCTCAGGCGTCGAGTTCCAGACGGCCCAGTGGTCGAGCGTCCGCCTGCCGGCGACCCCGGGGAGCCTCTTCCCGCCCGACCTCACCGGGCCGTCCCTGCCGGTCCTCTCGCCGGACTACTCGGCGGTGGCCGTCCACACCGTCGGCCCGGCCAGCGTGAAGGGCGTGGCCACCACCGAGTACCGGGTGACCGACCGGCTCGACTGCCGGGTGCGCCGCGGCACCCTGCAGACGGCACCCACGCTCCTCTGGGTGGACCGGCAGGGTCGGCTGGTGGAGGCCCGAGAGCGATCGACCTACCGGTTCACCCCCGGCACGACGGGCGGGCACCCCTCGACGACCACCATGACCGAGCTGGTCCGCCTGGGCCGCTTCGGGACGCCGGTCCGGGTCCTCCGGCCGGACCTCCGGCACGACGGGCTCGCCTCTCGGCACCTGATCGTCGGCTCGACCTGCGCCTGAGCACGGCGGCCCCGGCCGGTCCGCCCGTTCCCACCCCGACAGGGCGTGTCAGAGGGTGCCGGGTGGCGCCTGGCGGTCCGACGGCGGCCAGCCGTCCATCCCAAGCCGCCGCATGCGGGCCCGGCGGCCCCGGCCCGGCCCCCGGCTGAAGCGGCGCAGGGCCGCCGCCCCGCTGGCCAGCATCACCCATCCCGGCCAGAAGGCGCCCCGGTGGCCGGCGGCCAGCCACACCCCCGTGGAGATGAGGGAGGGGGAGGCGAGACCGGTCAGCGACCGCGCCAGGTCCCCCGGGCGGGGCCTGGCGGGACGCGGACCCGCCGGCACGGGCGCCGGCCGGCTCAGGGGCGGCAGCTCGCGGCGGGCCCGGGCCAGCTGGCCGTGGGTCCGGGCGGCGTAGACCTCGTCGAGGCGCTCGGTGAACTCCTCCATGGTGAGGCGGCCGTCCTCGAGGTGCTGGCGCAGCTCGGCGGCCGCCGCGTCCCGCTCGGCGTCGGACGCGCGGAGGCTCCCGTCCCCACCGGGAGGGGCATCGTTCACAGCCTCATGTTCGCGCGCCCGGAAGGGCGCGTACAGCAGTCGTCACCCTCCCGTGAGACCGCCCGCCCCGTCAGACCATGCGGGTGGCGGCCTGCCACATGGCACCGACCGGGGGATCCTGGCCCGTCCAGCTGCGCAACTGCGCCGCAGCCTGGTGCACCAGCATCCCGAGGCCGCTCACCACGGTGGCCCCGTTGGCGTCCGCCGACACCAACCACTCGGTGCGCAACGGGTGGTACACGAGGTCGGCCGCGACCTGGCCGGGACCGATCGAGGTCGCAGGCACCAGGGGGACGTCGCCGGCCGAGGCGGTCCCGGCCATCCCGACCGGGGTCGCATTGACCACCAGGGCGGCCCCGGCCGCCTCTTCGGGACCCCCCACCCGGCCCACCCGGCCCGCCAGGGCGGCGGCCGCCTCCGCCCGTCCCGGGTGACGGTTGACCACGACCACCTCGGCGGCGCCCGACTCGGCCAGGGCCAACACCACGGCCCGGGCGGCCCCGCCGGCCCCGACTACCAGGCAGCGGGCGCCGTCAGGCTCGAACCCCGCCCCGCGGCGCAACGACGCCACGAAGCCCTCCCCGTCGGTGTTGTCGCCCACCAGCGCCCCGTCCTGGCGGATCACGCAGTTGACCGCCCCCAGGGAGACCGCCACCGGGCTGCACCGGTCGACCAGCGCCGCCACCGTCGTCTTGTGCGGCATCGTGACCGACAGTCCGGCCAGCCCGAGGGCCCGCATCCCCGTCAGCGCCCCGGCCGCCGCCCCCTCGGGGACCGGGAAGCCCACCGACACCCAGTCGAGGCCCATGGCGGCAAAGGCGGTGTTGTGGAGCAGCGGCGACAGCGAGTGGGCGACCGGGTACCCCATCACCCCCACCACCGTGGTGGCCGCCGAGGGGAAGGCGACGCCGTCGGCCGCCGGCGAGGCGGGCTCCCGGCTTGGGGGCGTCACCCGAGCCCCCGGCTCCGGGCCAGGTTCTCGTTGGCCAACTGCCCGGCATAGGTGTCGGAGAAGGCCTCCGTGCCGTCCTTCTTCACCACCACGAAGTACAGCCACTGCCCGGGGGGCGGCGCGAGCGCGGCGGCCAGAGCGGCCGCCGAGGGTGCGCAGGTGGGCGTGGGCGTGAGCCCGGTGTGGAGGTAGGTGTTGTAGGGCGTGTCGATCCTCTCGTCGGCCGGCGTCACCTTCCCGCCATCCTGACCGAGCGAGTAGAGCACGGTGGAGTCCATCTGCAGGGGCATGCCCTGCGCCAACCGGTTGTAGATGACCCGGGCGACCGGGCCCATGTTCTTCTCGATGTAGCCCTCCTTCTCCACGATGGAGGCCACGACGACGACCTGGTACGGGCTCACCCCCAACCGGGCGGCCGCCGCCGGCGTCAACCCGACGGCGGCCGCCGTCCGGTCGAAGCGGTCCACCATCTCGCTCAGCAGCTGGCGGTCGGTCTCCCCCGGCGTCACCAGGTAGGTCCCCGCCCCGATCAGCCCCTCGAGGCTGGACGAACCCGGCGGGTCGAAGGGTGAGCGGACCGCCCCGCTGGCCGCCTCCCTCAGGAAGCCGACCCGACCGTGGTGCGGCACGGTGTCGAGTTGGGCCGCCACCTGCTCGAGGGTGTAGCCGGGGAAGACCGTCACCTCGAAGACGTCTGGACCCCCCGAGAGCACCGACTGAACCGTGCCGAACGACAGGTTCTGGTGGAAGAGGTAGGTGCCGGGCTGGACCGTGGGCGTCCCGTGGACCACGAACGACAGCCGCATGGCCAGCGCGCTGCCGATCACCCCGTGGGCCGCCAGGTCGTCGGCCACCTGGCCCACCGACTCGCCTTGGGAGACGGTGATCAGCTCCCGGTGACCCGGGCCACCCAACGGGTGCGCCTCGATCTCGTACCAGGCGACCCCGGCCACCAGGACGAGCGCCACCGCCGCAACCAGCGTCCGCCACAGGCGTCGTCTGCGACTCGGCGGCCGGCGGTGCCCTCCGGGCCGCCGGCGCCGGACGCCTCCCGTCCCCTCCGGCGGCTCCTCCCCCGGCCGGTCGGTGGGCGGTGCCGGGTCGACCGACCCGCCGGGAGTCGGGGACCACGTCGTTTCCGGGACGGACGGCACGCCGGGGACGGACGGCACGCCCTCCGCCGGGGTCGGCTCCCCCGACCAGGCGCGGGCGCCCCCCTCGCCCGTGGGTCCGTGCGGGGCGGCGTCGCCGGTCACCGGGCGTCGAGCCATGCCTGGAGCAGCACGGTGGCGGCGGCGCTGTCGACGGAACGGCGACGGTCCCGACCCGGCCGGCCCGCGCCCGCCAGCGCGGCGTCGGCGCTCACGGTGGTCAGTCGTTCGTCGAACGGCTCCACCCCGACGCCGAGGTCGGCCAGTCCTTCGGCCAATGACTCGCACTCCTCGAGCGCCCGGCGAGCCGCCGGGCCCCGGCGACCGTCGAGGGAGAGCGGCAGCCCGACCACCACCCGGGTGGCGCCGGTCTCGCGCACCACCGACCGGATGGCCGCCACGTCGGCCGCCGGGTTCCCCGTCCTCGAGATGGCCTGCCGGGGGAACGCCACCCCGCCGGAGGGTCCCACGACCGCCACCCCGATGCGCCGGCTGCCGAGATCGAGGGCCACGACGGCGCCCCCGCTGCTCACCCGGCCACGAGCAGCCGGCGGCCCTCTGCCAGCGCCTGGTCGATGCCGGCAGCGTCCCGACCGCCCGCCACCGCCACCTCCGGGGAGCCCCCACCGCCACCGCCGACCAGCGGGGCGATCTGGCGCACCACGGCGGCCGCGTCGGCCTCGCCGCCGGTGGCGACGGCGATGGCCACCTTCCCGTCCGCCTGCCCGCCGAGCACCACCGCCCGCACGCCGTCGCGGCGCCGGACCGCCAGGGCCAAACCGCGCAGCTCGTCCGCCGTCCGGCCGTCCCGCCGTGCGGTGACCACCCCGCCTTCGGCGGTCTGCGCCAGGGCGACCGCCTCGCCCTCCACCGCGGACTGGCGGAGGCGGGCCAGCTCCTTCTCGGACGCCCGCTGGCGGTCGAGGAGCCGCTGCAGTGCGTCGAGCAGCTCGTCCGGCTCCACCTTCAGCAGGCTCGAGGCCTCGTGCACCAGGTTGGCCCGCCGGGTGGCCTCGCTGACGGTGGCCAAGCCGGTCGTGGCGAACAGCCGACGGGTGTTGGAGCCGATCGAGCCCTCCGACACGATGTCGATCGGGCCGATCATCCCCAGGGCGTGCACGTGGGTGCCGCCGCAGAACTCCAGCGAGTGCGGTCCGGCACGCACCACCCTGACCACGTCGCCGTACTTCTCCTCGAAGAAGGCCACCGCCCCCATCCGCTCGGCCTCGTCGCGAGAGGTCTCGATGGTCTCCACCGGGTCGTCCGTCAGCACGTCGCCGTTCGTCATCTCGAGCACCGCCGACAGCTCCTCGGGGGCGGGCGCCCGGTGGTGGCTGAAGTCGAAGCGGAGCCGGTCCGGCCCGACGTGGGATCCCTGCTGGCGGACGTGGTCGCCGAGGACCGCCCGGAGGGCGGCATGGAGCAGGTGGGTCCCGGTGTGGTTGCGGCGGATCGATTCGCGGCGGGCGCCGTCGATGGTGGCCAAGGCGTCCTGACCGGCAAAGAGCTCACCCTGCAACCGGACCCGGTGGGCGGTCAACCCCGGCAGGGCGGCCACCGTGTCGTAGACGTCGGCCCGCCCGGTCTCGGTGACGATGGCCCCGGTGTCCCCGACCTGCCCTCCCCCCTCGGCATAGAAGGGGGTGTGGTCGAGGAACACCTCGGCGGTGCCCGGCTCGGCGCCGGCCAGCACACCGACCACGGTGGCGGGCACGGCGTAGTGCTCGGGGGTGCGCCCGACGAACGCGCTCGGGCCCTCCGTGTCGAGCAGTCGGCGGTAGGCGTCCTCGTCGGCCGCCGCCGACGCGCGGGCCGCCTGGCGGGCCCTGGCTCGCTGGCCCTCCATCGCCGCCTCGAACCCCGCCCGGTCGACCTCGATCCCCGCCTCGCGGGCCAGCTCCTCGGTCAGCTCGATCGGGAAACCGTGGGTGTCGTGCAGGCGGAAGGCGACGGCCCCGGGCACCTCGCCCCCGCCGGCCCGGGCGTCGGCGAAAGCCTCGTCGAGCAGGCTCAACCCGGTCCGCAGGGTGCGGTCGAAGGCCCTTTCCTCGCGCTCGAGCACGTCGCGCACGAGGTCGAGGTCGTCGTGCAGGGCGCGGTAGGTGCCGCCCAGGACCTCGGCGGCGCTGGCGGCCAGGGCCGGCGTGACCAGGTCCTCCACCCCGAGCCGGCGGGCGGTTAGCACCGCCCGCCGGATCAGCCGTCGCAGCACGTACCCCCGCCCGTCGTTGGAGGGCAGGACCCCGTCGGCGATCAGCATGCTCGTGCTCCGGGCGTGGTCGGCCAGCACCCGCAGCGAGACGTCGACCTCGCCGTCCTCCCCGTAGGTGCGGCCGCTGAGCCGCTCACCGGTGGCGATGATCGGGCGCAGCACGCTCGTCTCCCAGATCGACGGCACCCCTTCGAGCACCGTCAGCATCCGCTCGAAGCCGGCGCCGGTGTCGATGTTCGGCCGGGGCAGCGGCTCGAGAGACCCGTCGGGCTGCCGGTCGTACTGGGTGAACACCAGGTTCCACAGCTCGACGTAGCGCTCCTCGCCCCCGTGCAGCGGGCCGCCGGGCTCGCCGAGCTCGGGCCCCCGGTCGAGGTAGATCTCCGAGCACGGGCCGCAGGGACCGGTCTCCCCCATCTCCCAGAAGTTGTCCTCGCCCATCCGCTGGATGCGCTCGGCGGGCAGTCCGATCGCCTCGTGCCAGATCCCGGCGGCCTCGTCGTCGTCGACGTGGACGCTCGCCCAGAGCCGGTCGCCGTCGAGCCCGAGCACGTCGGTCAGCAGCTCCCACGCCCACCCGATGGTCTCGGCCTTGAAGTAGTCGCCGAAGCTGAAGTTGCCCAGCATCTCGAAGAACGTGAGGTGCCTGGTGGTCCGCCCGACCAGTTCGATGTCGTCGTGCTTGCCCCGGACCCGTACGCACTTCTGCACGGTGGTGGCCCGCCGGTAGGGCGGCACCTCCTCGCCGAGGAAGTAGGGGATGAACTGGTTCATCCCGGCGTTGGTGAACAACGGCGCCCTCGGATGGTGCGGGACCAGGCTCGCCGACGGGACCACCTCATGGCCGCGGGCCGCGAAGAAGTCGGTGAAATTCCTCCTCAGCGAGTCGGCGTCCATCCGGGAGAGCCTACCGGCGGGTCCACCCCGCCCCGGCTCCCCGCGACGGCCGTCCGGGGGCCACCGGAGGGGGCCGGGCCGGGCCGGGCCAGCTCCTCCCACAGCTCCCCCTCGCGTTCGGCCCGGGCCCGACGGCCGGCGGCCATTGCCTCGGACAGGCGGTCGCCGAAGCGACGAGCACCCTCGATGGTCTCGTGCACCATGCTGTCGGGGGCGAGCCGGGCCGCCGCCCTGCGGACGCCGCGCCGGAGCCGCTGCTCGGCCCACAGCGTCCCGGTCGCGCCGAGCGCCACCCCGGTGGCCAGCCACGCCGTCCGACGCATCAGCGGGCCCCGTTGCGCCGGCCGGCGCCGGCCCGGCGGGCCGGTCGCGAGCCCCCCGGTGCCCCCTGCTCGCGCAACCGCCGCCCGCCGGTGGCCGTCCCGGCGCCGAACGCCAGCACCTTCACCACCGGGTTGGCGAACGCCCGGTGGGCCAGCCGAGAGGCCGAGTCGACCGTTGCCGTGACCGCCTCGGTCCCCTCGAGCACCGCTTCGATCCTCGCCATCTCCCCGCTGGCTCGACCGACCGCCACCCGGGCCTCGGTCACCAGCGGCAGCGCCTCCGACTCGAGACGGCTCGCCAAGTGGTCGAGGCGGCGGGTCTGCACGGCCAGGACGCGGGCCACCGCCAAGGTCAGGGTGGCTGCCAGCAGGGCGACCCCCGCGGCCACCAGCGCCACCACCTCAGGCCAGCCCACGGGCGAAGGCTAGGTGATCGGTCGCCGCTCAGGTGACGGCGGCCGAGACGACCGGCGCCACGAGCGGCTGGCCGCCCATCGAGCCGTAGAAGGCGGCGTCGCCGAAGGCGAAGATCCCCCCGTCGGAGGCCACCTCCCAGTACCCGGCGCCGTCGGGGGTGGCCGCCATGCCGACGATCGGTCGGTTGAGCGGCTTGCCGCCCATCGAGCCGTAGAAGGCGGCGTCGCCGAAGGCGAAGATCCCGCCGTCGGCGGCCACCTCCCAGTACCCGGCGCCGTCGGGGGTGGCCGCCATGCCGACGATCGGCGCCACCAGCGGCCGGCCGCCCATCGAGCCGTAGAAGGCGGCGTCGCCGAAGGCGAAGATCCCCCCGTCGGCCGCCACCTCCCAGTAGCCGGCGTCGTCGGGGGTGGCCGCCGTGCCGACCACCGGGCGGTCGAGCGGGCGGCCGCCCATCGAGCCGTAGAAGGCGGCGTCGCCGAAGGCGAAGACGCCCCCGTCGGAGGCCACCTCCCAGTACCCGGCGCCGCGGCGGCCGTAGAGGTAGTCCGCCTGGGGCGCGGCGGCAGAGGTCCCGTTGGGCGTGGTCACGCGCACGGGCACCACTCCCGGCACACCCGCCGGCACCACCACCGTCACCGACGCCGGGCCGTCGGAGAGCACCCGTGCAGCCCGGCCCGTCCCGAAGTCGACGGCCGTCGCCCCCGCCAGGTCGCTCCCGCCGATCGTGACCACCGAGCCGCCCCCCCCCGGGCCGACGCCCGAGCTGAGAGAGGTGACCGAGGGGCACCCGCCCGCCGGCTGCAGGTCGGTCAACAGGGTGCCGCCGACGGGGGAGCCCCAGCCGCTGGCCAGGTCGTAACCGGGGCCGGCCGGGTAGGCACCCTGGTTGGTGCCGGTCAGGTCGTTCGAACCGGTGGTGATGTCGTGGAAGGCGGCCGAGCCGCCGAGGGCGTAGAGGGCGGGGTCGACGAACCCCACCCCGGCCGAGCACCCCTGGTCGGTCAGGGCGAACAGGGCCGCCCAGAGCGGCGTGGCGGCGCTGGTGCCGCCCACCGGCGACCAGTGGCCCTGGTAGTAGATCTCGTAGCCGGTGTACGGGCTGGCGTCGGCCGCCACGTCGGGGAGCTCGCGGCAGTCACCGGACGACGCCCCGCAGGGCGTGCCCGAGGAGTACCCGTTGACCGTCCCCCGGGCCGCCGCGGCCGACTGCCAGCTCGGCATCGGCCAGTAGGTCGAGATCCCCCCGCCGCCCGCCCCCGCCGACCCGCTGGCGGCGCACGACGACGCGGCGTTCTGGCAGTCGTTCCAGACGGTCTCCCCGGCGGTGGTGGCCCCGTTCGGCAGGGCGGTGCCGCCCACCGCCGTCACGTAGGGCTGGGAGGCCGGGTCCTCCACGGCCAGCTGGGTCTGAGGGGTCTGGGGCGAGTAGCAGGCCTCGGAACCGGAATCGCCGGTGGCCGCCACCACCGTCTGGCCCTGGGCGGCCATCACCTGGAAGAGGGCGTTCTCCGCCGCCGCGGCCGAGCCGTGGCCCGTCCCGCCGCCCTGGGGCGGGTAGTCCATGCTCTCGCACTGTCCCCAACTGGTGCTCACCACCTGGGCGTTGTCGTCCGAGGCGATCCGGCTCCAGACGTCGTAGGGTCCCGCCCCGGGACCGTCGTTCTGGGAGTTCGGACCCTCGTACACCTCGAGCGAGGCGCCCGGGGCCATGGCCGCCGCGTCCTCGATGTCGAGGGTGGCCTCGCCCACCCCCGACCCGGAGCCCGCCCCCCCGTCCACCTGCACCTGGCGGATCGGGTTGGAGAGGCCGTAGCAGCTCTCGAAGGCGGCCACGTCGCCAGGGTCGTACGGCTCGAGCTCGTAGAGGGCGATGGTCACGCCGAGCCCGGTGCGCCCCTGACCGTACAGCCCGGTGTAGCCGTACGTGCTGGCCAGCTGCGCCATGGACAGGGCGGCCGTGGGCGCCTGGGCCTGCTGCTCGGCTGCGCATGGCTGGGGACCGACCCCGGCGGCCGCCGGGCTGGTGGCGCCCGTGAGGGCGGCACTGCGGAGCCCGCCGGACGCGCCGGTGGACGGGCCGACGGCACGGGCCAGCTGGGGCCGCCAGGCGGTCAGGTCGTCGAGGCCCACCACCGACTGCACGGCACCGGCCACCGAGGCGGGGACGCTCGGGGTGCTGGAGGTCGTGAACGCTCGGGCACCGGAGGCGAGACGCACCTGGGCGAGAGTGGTGGCGAAGGCCGCCTCCACGGACGAGGCCGGCCCGCTGGCCGGCACCTCGAGGCCGTCGCCGGCGGTCGGGCCGACGGTCAGCCCCTGCGAGGCCAGCCATCCCCGCACCGCCTCGACGGTGGCCGGCGAGGGCCCGAACCGGGTGGCGAACTGGCCCGGACCGAGGTAGTGCCGGTAGTCGGGCGACGCCGGGTCCGACGTGGCGGCCACGAAGGCGGAGACGGCGGCGGGGTCCGGGACGGCCAGCACCACGCCGATCTGCAACCGCTGGCCGGCAGGAAGGACACCGGTCACCGCCGATCCGCCCGGCAGCGCCGGCACCGCCCCCGAAAGGGCGCTGCGGGTGGCCGGGGTCGCCGAGGGTCCCGCGCCCTGGGCCCCGGCCGACGCCGGGCCGGCCAGCACGCCGAGCAGGAGCACCCCGCCGCCCAGCGCCATCCATCGCCGCCGTGCGGACACCCCACCTCGAGCGATCACTCACCCTCCCGCTGTCGGCGCATCCGGTCGGCCAGCCCCCGCTCCGCGCCGTGCTCGGACGGCTCGAAGTAGACGTGCCCCTCGACCTCGTCCGGCCGGTGCTGCTGGGGCACCCAGCCTGCCGGCTCGTCATGAGGGTAGCGGTAGCCCACCCCGTGCCCGATGTCGGCCGCCCGCCGGTAATGGGCGTCCCGGAGGGGCGGTGGCACGTCGCGCCGGCCCCCGGAGGCGAGGTCCGCCCGGGCCCGGCCGAGGGCCACCGTGACCCGGTTCGACTTGGGGGCGCAGGCGAGGTACACGACGGCGTGGGCCAGGTTGAGGGCCGCCTCGGGGAGCCCCACCACCTCCACCGCCCGGGCGGCTGCGTCGGCCACCAGCAGGCCGAGTGGATCGGCCATGCCCACGTCCTCGCTGGCCAGGATGACCAGG
>DAHUYA010000157.1 GCA_027315445.1 Acidimicrobiaceae bacterium
CACCCCGACATCCTCGTCATGTCCTGGGGGGCGACCGTGCCGATGATGGCCCATGCCGTCGGCATCGAGCTCGACGGCATCACCACCACCTGGGACAAGTGGGTGACGGACAAGCCGATCACCACTGCCAAGGGCGTCATCGAGCCGGGGCGGGTGGCGGCCATCCACTTCACGATCAACGGGATCTTCGGCGGCGAGACCCGGATCGCCCTCGAGCACGTCAACCGGATCGGGTCCGACGCTGCCCCGGACTGGCCCCGCGGGACAAAGGACGACGTCTACCGGGTCGAGATCGAGGGCTCACCGTCGATCACCCAGGAGACGGCTTTCCGTTTCACCGACGGGAGCGGTCGCGACGCTGCGGCCGCTGGCTGCCTCGCCACCGGGCTGCGGGCGTTGAACGCTGTCCCTGCGGTCAACGCCCTGCCCCCGGGTTGGGTCACTCCACTCGACCTCCCGTTGATCCCGGGGTTCGGCACCATCCGCTGATCGTGGCGGCTCCAGTGTGCCCTGTGCTCCGGTGAACAGGGTCACGTGGGGGCGGGGGGCGTCGCGGTGGACACCAGGGTCGCGCCCGACCAGCCCTTGTGGCTGCGAGGGAACGCCATCTCGAGGGCCTCGACGTCGACGAAGCCCGTTTCCCGGAGTACGTCGGGGAGGTCCTGGGGTCGCACGAAGGTGCCCGACGAGCTCCCCGCTGGCCCGGCGGTGCCGGGATCGGGGTTGAAGTCGGCGACCACCAGCCTTCCCCCCGGTCTGAGCACTCGCCGGATCTCGGCGAGACCGCGTGCCGTCGTGTCGACCGGCAGGTGGTGCAACATCAAGGTGCTGGTCACGGCGTCGAACGAGCCGTCGGGGAAGGGGACGTCCTCGATGACCCCTGACACGAAGTCCACCGGTCGTCCCGACCGCATCGCCTTGGACCGGGCCCGTGCGATCTGGCGTGGCGCCGGATCGACGCCCGCCACCCGGCCGGCCGGGCCGGCGACCCGTGCGGCTTCGATGGCCAACGTGCCGGTGCCACAGCCGACGTCGAGGAGCGCCGCGCCCTCCCGCAGCCGGGCGAGCTCGAGGACCTTCCGTCGGAGCTCGCCGATGCTGCCGTGGAACAGGAAGGTGTCGAAGAACCAGACCCCGACGTCGTAGCGCCAGCCCCGGTCGAGCAGCCGTCCACCGGTCCGGTGCTGGTGCGTGTGGTCGGCCTGACCACCGTGGTGGCCGGCGAGCGGGCCCATCCCCGGTCCTCCCCCGTTGATTTACAGGTGTGTAAACCGTATGAGGCCTTTACACTGATGTCAACCTATGGCCGGCGAGAGCACCACCGACGGGCGCCGGGTGACGGCGGCCCGGAACGTGGAGGCGATCCTCGACGCCGCCGAGCGGCTCCTCCGGCGGGGGGACCCGCTCCATGTCTCGGCGGTGGCCGCCGACGCAGGGCTGTCCCGCCCGACTGTCTACGCACATTTCCACGACCGTCACCAGCTCGTCGAAGCCCTCCTGGCACGGGCTGCACGGGAGGCGACGGTCGCCGTTCAGGCAGCAGATCCCGACCGCGGCCCGGCGCCCGACGCAATGCGCCGAGTGGTGGGAGCCGGGTGGGAGCACCTCGCCCGACATCTCGAGGTGGCCCGTGCCGCCATGACGGTGGTGGCTCCGGACGCGCTGCACGCCGGGCATCGGGAGGTGGCGGCCGTCTTCGAGCGGCTCCTCGAGCGGGGCCGCCGAGAGGGAGCTTTCCGGCACGACCTGCCGACGGCCTGGTTGGTGTCGAGTTGCCTGGCGTTGACCCACGCCGCCGTGGCGTCGGTCAACGCCGGCGAGATGGCTCCGGACCGGGCGCTCGACGCCCTGGCCGCGACCGTGGAGGACGTCTGCGTCGGGCGGGTGGCGTCGTTGCGTTGACCTTCAGCCCGCGCCGGCGACCGGCGTGAAGGCGACCGGCATCGACTCGGGGCCGGAGATGAAGTTCGAGGGGCGCCGGGGGGACGGGTCCCCCGCCAGTTGGAGGTCGGGGAGGCGCCGGAGCAGCTCGGTGAACATCACCTTCAGTTCCAGTCTGGCCAGGCTGGCACCCATGCAGAAGTGAGGCCCGAACCCGAAGGCGAGGTGCGGGTTGGGGTGCCGGCGGACGTCGAAGCGGTCGGGATCGGCGAACACTTCGGGATCGCGGTTGGCCGACGGGTACATGAGGATGACCTGGTCGCCGTTCCGCAACGTCTGCCCGTGGATCTCGACGTCGCGGGTCACCGTCCGGGCCATGTTCTTGATCGGTGACACCCACCGCAGCAGCTCCTCGACCCCGACCTCCATCCGCGACGGGTCGTCTCGCAGGACGGCCAGCTGGTCGGGGTGGACCAGCAGGGCCAGCATGCCGTCGGTCATGACGTGGCGGGTGGTCTCGTCGCCGCCGATGAGGATCAGGAGGCTCTCCTGGATGACCGACTCGTCGTCGAGGCGCTCGCCGTCGATCTCGGCCTGACAGAGAACGCTGACCAGATCCTCCCTGGGCTCCGATCGGCGGGCCGCGA
The DNA here is from genome assembly GCA_027315445.1 of Acidimicrobiaceae bacterium. Taxonomy (GTDB): domain Bacteria; phylum Actinomycetota; class Acidimicrobiia; order Acidimicrobiales; family RAAP-2; genus DAHUYA01. The sequence goes on from DAHUYA010000157.1 coordinate 2,529, forward strand.
TCACCCCGATTTGGAACTCGCGGAAGGCGAGCATGGCGTCGAGGCCCGCCTGAGCCACCTCGGGCGGAGGGTCGGCCGTCGTGGCTCGGATCAGGTCGTCGGACCAGCGCAGCAGGTCGTCGTAGGACTCGGGAGGGAACCCGAGCATGTCCGCGATGAGCAGGAGGGGCAGGGGAGCGGCGATGTCCCAGACGAAGTCGCACTCGCCCTTGGCCGCCACCCGGTCGATGATGTCCGTGCAGATGCGGCGGATGGTCGCCTCGTGGTCCCGCACCCGGCGGGGCGTGAACCCCTTGCTCACCAGCTTCCTGCGGCGATGGTGCTCGGACCCGTCCATGGAGATGATCATCGGCAGATGGTCGCCGTGCGGCCTCGGGGCACGGTGGCTCGAGAACGTGGCCGCGTCCTTCTCCGCTTCGAGGATGTCGTGATGGCGGGTCAGTGCCCAGACCTCGTTCTTGGCGTCCCAGTAGGCGGGGGAGTACGTCCGCATCCATGCCCAGTCGTCGTAGGGCTGGCCGGCGTACCAGCCACCGTCGAGGAGATCGAACTCGCGGGTCATCGCACCTCCGTCGTGACCGTCCGGTGGCTTCGCCCCGGCGTCGGCCCCTCTGCCGGCCCACCATCGCCGGTCGGTGAGCTGCAGCGTATTGCGTGCCATCGGCGGGTGTCGGGAGTCGTCGGCACGGGCCCCGACGCCGTCGGGGTCGGCGCCACGCCCCTCCCCGTCGGTGCTTCCTTCCGTCGGTGCTTCCTTCCGTCGGCGGCACGCCGGGTGATAGACGGTACGGGAGGCGTCGAGCAGCTGCGAGGGAGGGGATCGGATGGTGACGAAGGAGCCGGTGCTCTACCAGGCCGACGGCGTCGAGATGCGGGGACAGCTCTTCCTCCCGGAGGGGGACGGCAGGTGCCCGGGGGTCTTGCTGGCCCACGAGGCCAACGGATTGGACCAGCGCCAGCTGGAACGGGCGAGCGCCCTGTGCGAGCTCGGTTACGCGGTGCTCGCCATGGACTACCACGGCGGGGGGCGGGTGTACTCCGACCGGGACGAGATGATGGCCCGGCTGGGGCAGCTCGCCACGGACGTCGATCGGATGCGGGCGATCGGCCTCGCCGCGCTCGAAGCGCTCCTGGCCGAGCCCCGGGTCGACCGCGACAGGACGGCGGCCATCGGGCACTGCTTCGGGGCGGTCATGGTGATGGAGCTCGCACGCTCCGGCGCCGACCTGAAGGCGGTCGTGGGCTTGCATCCCGGTTGGGCGGACCACGACCCGGCGACCACCCGACACGTCAGGGGCAAGGTGCTCATGTGCATCGGTGCCGAAGACCCGCTCATGCCCCCCGAGCTCCGCCGGTCGCTCGAGGACGAGCTGCGGGCGAGCGGCACCGACTGGCAGGTGCACGTCCACGGGGGCGCGGCGCACAGCTTCTCCAACCCCGACGCGTCCTCGTTCGGCATGCCCGGCGTCGCCTACGACGAGCGAACGGACCGACGAACCTGGCGGGCCATGCTCGGCCTGTTCGACGAGGTCTTCGGTTGAGCCCGGCCGGGGGCTCGCCGTGGGCCGGGGGGAGGGCGTCGTGGCCGCTTATGTGATCGTGGAGCTGTCGGTCGTCGACGCGGCCGGCTATGAGCGGTACAAGGCCCTCGCCGAGACGAGCGTCACCCGTCACGGGGGCGTCTACAGGGTCCGCGGCGGAAGGATCGAGTCGGTGGAGGGCGATCCCGTCGCCGATCGCGTGGTGGTGCTCGAGTTTGCGGACATGGCCGCTGCTCGGACGTGGTACGACTCGCCCGACTACCGGGAGGCGTTGCCGATCCGGTCGGCCGCCGCCCGGACGGCACGCCTGTTCTTCGTGGAGGGGGTCGAGCAGGCCTGACCGCTTCCCCGTGCTTCCGCGTGCTTCCCCGTGCGACCCCGTGCTTCCCCGTGCGAACAAGCGGCGTGCGCCGGCACCGACGGCCACAATCTCACCAACATCGGATCGAACATCGGCTCGGGCGACCGGTGTGACGTTCGTGTGACCTCGACGCCGAGGAGCGTCGAGCTGACGTCCGTTCGGACGCCAGCTCGCTTCACCGGTGGTACATGGAGATGGTGCTACGCTCACCGAGTCATCCCTCGCCCCCCGGTCCCCACGCCGAGAGGATGACCGTCACACACGCCGAGGCCGGATCCTGCGCGGAGCGTCGACGCCCCCGTGCCGACCACGCCGGCCGAGTGGAGCGGACAGCCGGCCCCGAACATTGGAGGATGCGACGTGATCGATCGTGCCTTCGCGGCCCTCGGACGCGGGGTCGTCCGCTTCCGCTGGGTGATCATCGCCGTGTGGGTCGTCGGGACCGTGCTGTCGGTGCGCGCCCTTCCCTCGTTGTCGAGCCAGGTCAACAACGACAACTCCAAGTTCCTGCCGACCGGCGCCCCGAGCAACCAGGCAGCCAACCTCGCCGAGCCGCTGATCGGCCACGTCAACCAGGCGCAGGTGATCGTGGTGGTGTCGGGCTCCCGCATCCTCGGGACGCCCGATCTCGCCCAGCTGAGCCAGTTCCGCAGCACCCTCGCGCGGGTGCCCACGGTGACCTCGGTGCAGTTCAGCGGGATCTCGCCCAACCGCCGGGCGGCGCAGCTGCTGGTCGACTCCTCGGTCAACGGCTTCAACCAGGCCGGGACCAAGACCCTGGTCGACGATCTGCAGAACGCCGCGTCCCGGGCGACGCTGCCGAGCGGGTTCGAGGCACACCTGGCCGGTCAGGCGGCCACCGACATCGCCAACCAGAAGCAGCAGAACAAGTCGGCCAACGTGACCCAGGGACTCTCGATCATCTTCATCATCGTCCTGCTGCTGCTGATCTTCCGGGCCGCCCTGGCGCCGCTGGTCACCCTGCTCCCCTCGATCCTCGTCCTTCAGCTGGCCGGCTCGTTCATCGGGGCGCTCGGCTCCCACGGGCTGAAGATCTCGAGCATCACCCAGATCATGCTCATCGTGCTCATCCTGGGCGCCGGCACCGACTACGGGCTCTTCCTGGTCTTCCGGGTCCGCGAGGAGCTGCTGGCCGGTCGAGAGCCCAAGGAGGCGGTGGCGTTCTCCGTGCAACGGGTGGGGGAGTCGATCACCGCCTCGGCGGCCACCGTCATCGTCGCCCTGCTCAGCCTGACGCTCGCCAGCTTCGGCATCTACCACGACCTGGGGGTCCCGCTGGCCGTCGGCGTCGGCGTCATGCTGCTGGCCGGGCTCACCCTCCTGCCCGCCCTGCTCTCCGTGCTCGGGCGGGCGGTCTTCTGGCCCACCCGCACGAGGGCGCGGGAGGTCCGTGAGGGATTGTGGGGTCGGATGGCCGGACGGCTGGTGCAGCGACCAGCCGCGACCCTCCTGTTCGGGGCGGTCGTGTTCGGTGCCCTGGCCCTGGCGGCCATCGGCTTCCGGTCCGGCGGTTTCGGCGGTCAGACGGCGGCGCCGGCGGGCTCCGATGCCGCCCAGGGGAACGTCGCCCTGAAGGCGAATTTCCCCCAGTCCAGCGAGAACCCGACCAACCTCGTGATCCGGTTGGGCACGTCGGCCTGGGACGACCCGGCCGCACTCGCCACGGTCACCCGGCAGCTCGAGGCGACCGGCTCCTTCACCAGCCTGGCCGGTCCACTCGACCCCAACGGGACGATCATCACCCCCTCGGAGCTGCGTTCGCTCCATACGCAGCTCGGTCCGGCGGCCACGCTCCTCCGCAGGGCCCAGACCGGCGCGGTGCTCACACCGCCACCAGGGATGTCGCGCGCCCTCTACGACGCCTACCTGGCGACCGGCCGCTACGTCAGCGCCGACGGGTCCACCGTGCAGTGGGAGGCCGGACTGAGGGCCGGTGCTCCGGGCTCCACGCCGGCCATCGACGCCACACCCGAGATACGGGCCGAGCTGGCGTCGGCCGCCCGTGCGATCGGCGCCCGGGACAGCGGGGTGGCCGGCCAAGCCCCGGCGCTCTACGACGTCGCCCACATCTCGGGGCAGGACCTGGTGCACATCGTCCCCATCGCCGTGGTCGCCATCGGGCTGGTGTTGCTGCTGGTGCTGCGGAGCTTGATCGCGCCCGTCTACCTGATCCTCTCGGTGGTGCTCTCCTACCTGGCCTCCCTGGGTCTGGCGGTCCTGGTCTTCCAGGACATCGGTGGGAGCCAGGGGATCCTCTTCCTGCTGCCCTTCCTGATGTTCATCTTCCTGCTCGCCTTGGGTGAGGACTACAACATCCTCGTCATGACCCGGATCCGCGAGGAGGCGCGGACGTTGCCGCTGCGCCAGGCGGTCGTCCGGGCGGTCGGCGCCACCGGACCGACGGTGACCTCCGCCGGCCTGGTGCTGGCCGGCAGCTTCGCCATGATCGCGGTGGGCAGCATCGGCTCACCGAACTCGAGCCAGTTCCTGGCCATCGGCTTCGGCCTTGCGGTCGGCATCCTGCTCGACACGTTCGTGGTCCGCACCGTGCTGGTGCCCTCGACGGTGTCACTGCTGGGTCGGTGGAACTGGTGGCCGTCGACCATGGGACGTCATCCGGCGACCCGTCGCGGCGGCTCGGACGGCGCGGGCGGGGAGCTCCAGGACGCGACGGTGGGCGCTTCGCCGTCGGGGGACCCATGAGCGCCTGAGAGGGCCGTCCGGCACCGCGGCCGTCACAGACTCGGCGAGCCAGGGTCCAGACGACGGTCGTACTCGAGGCAGATCCGTTCCATCGACGCAGTCGGTACCGCCGGGCGGGTGGAGAACGCCATGGCCGGGGAGCCACTGATCCGACGGGCGCCCGACTGGTTGCGCCGGCGCCAATGGTTGGCCGTCGTGGTCGCTATCTGGGCGGGGCTGGGAACCCTGGCGTCGAGGCGTTCGGCGGCCGCCTGGTCGCCGGACCACGACCCGACCGGGGGTTCCGGGTGCTCGCCGTCGTGCCGTTCGAGGGGATCCCGTGACGACCCAGCTCGCCCGCACCCTCGAAACCGAGGTCGTGGTCGGCGCCTGGAGGATGGCGACCCGCGACGCGTGAGGGACCCGGTCATCGCCGAGTCGGGTCAACCGCCGGCCATGGCCCCCACGACGCAGAAGGGCTCCTCTCCGGTGGCGACCGCCGGCGGCAGCGGGAGGTCCGGCGGCTCGTGGGAGAGGTCCTCCTCACAGGCGAAGAACCGGACGAAGGGCCGCCGGCACCCGGTGGCCGGGTCGCGCACGGTGCCCCGCAGCATCGGGTAGGTCTCCTCGAGGGCGTCGAGGACCGCCCGCTGGGTCACCGGTCCGGCGACCTCGAGCGAGACGCGGCGGCCCGTACCGGCCAGGGTGCTCAGGTGGTAGGGGAGGACGACGTCGATCACTGCAACGTCTGCACCTCCACCGAGAGCACCCGGGGCAGGTCCCGGACGAGGGCGTGCCAGGTGTCGCCGGCGTCGGCCGAGGCGTAGACCTGCCCGCCGGTGGTGCCGAAGTAGACCCCGCAGGGGTCGAGGCCGTCGACCGCCATCGCGTCGCGCAGCACGTTGACGTAGCAGTCGCCCTGGGGGAGGCCACGGGCGAGCGGCTCCCATTCGTGCCCCCCGGTGCGGCTGCGGTACACCCGGAGCCTCCCGTCCGGCGGGAAGTGCATGGAGTCACTGGTGATCGGGACCACGTAGACGGTGTCGGGCTCGTGGGCGTGGACGGAGATCGGGAAGCCGAAGTCGCTCGGCAGGTCGCCGCTGACCTCCTTCCAGGAATCGCCGCCGTCGTCGCTGCGCATGACGTCCCAGTGCTTCTGCATGAAGAGCACGTCGGGGCGGTCGGGATGCCGGGCGATCCGGTGGACGCAGTGGCCCACCTCGGCGTCGGGGTCGGGGATGCCTTCCGACCGCAGCCCGCGGTTGGCCGGCTCCCACTTGCGGCCACCGTCGGCACTCCGGAACACCCCGGCGGCCGAGATGGCGACGTGCAGGCGGTCGTGGTCGGTGGGGTCGATCAGCACGGTGTGCACGCACATCCCGCCGGCCCCCGGCTGCCACCCGGGCCCCGAGCGGTGGGTGCGCAGGCCGTCCAGCTCCGTCCAGCTGGCGGCGCCGTCGGTCGACTTGAACAGGGCGGCGTCCTCCACCCCGGCGAAGACGGTGTCGGGGTCGGTCGGCGACGGCTCGAGGTGCCAGACCCTGGCGAACTCCCAGGGGTGAGGTGTGCCGTCGTACCACTGGTGCGTACCCGGGTCACCCCGGTAGGCGAACTGGTTGTCGGCGGGCTGCCACGACCGCCCCCCGTCGTCGGATCGCTGGATCAGCTGTCCGAACCATCCGGTGGACTGGGAGGCGTAGAGACGGTCGGGGTCGGCCGGGCTCCCCGTCACGTGGTAGACCTCCCAGCCTCCAAAGAGGGGTCCGACCACCTCCCAGTCGGTCCGTCTCCCGTCCGAGGTCAGGACGAAACCGCCCTTCTGCGTCCCCACCAGCACCCGCACTCCCGCCATGCCCGGCCTCCTGTCGCTCGTCGCTCGTCGGTCCTCCTCGTAGTCTGACGCCGGAACGGTGGGCAGGTCATCGGTGCCGGGCGAGGGTCCCGGCGCATGCTCCTGCGGCCAGGTCGGAGGGGTGACAGCGGTTGCCGGGCGATCTCAGGCGGCCACCCGCCTCCCCGCCACCGCCCGGTGGAGCCGGTGCACCCCGCGGACGGGCTCCTCGAACATCAACGGGCAGGCACCGTCGACCACCGGCACGCCGGCGTCGCGGCACAGCCGCACCGCCTCCTCGGAGACGGCGCCCCGCCCGGCCCCCCGGTGGAGCCACACCCGCCGGACGCCGCGGGCCAGTGCTTGGCGCACGACCTCCGCCGAGGCCGTGAAGGGGACCATGACGAGGACGCCGTCGAGCGGGTCCGGGACGCCCGCCAGCGAGGTGAAGGAACGGTCCCCCTCCATCGGGGCCCCCGCCGCCGCCGCGTTGACCGGGTACAGCGTGCGCCCTCCGTCGCGCAGGCGCCGGTACAGCGCGTTGGCGAACTGGCGGGAATCGCGGGAGACGCCGACCACCGCCAGATGGCGTTGCGCCAGGAAGTCTTCGATGTCCTTGCGTGCGGGCATGGCGGCCTCGCTTTCTCGAGCTGCTCGGGACCCCTCGCGGCCAGCGTCGCCCTCGCCCCGGGCATCGCCTAGTGCCGAACGTCCCAGCCGCTCCGGGCGGGCACCCAAAGGGCGGCGCGGCCCCCACGCGGCCCCCGGCGCCCGGGGAGGGCTCAGGCGGCCTCCGTCAGGAGTCGGTCGGCGATGGTGCCGGCCCACTCCCGGGTCGCCGGCCAGTCACGGAAGTCGCCTTGCAGGCTGCGGAACATGGCCAGCGCCAGTCGCTGCACCCCGTGGACGGGGTGGCGGTCGAGCTTGCCGGGGAGCAGTCGGTGCTCGACGGCTCCGGTGCTGTCCATCAGGCTCGCCAGCTCGGCCGGGTCGACCCCCATCTTCTTCACCATGGACTTGGCGGGGTCGCCCACCGGGCCGCTCGAGAAGAGCCACACCGGTGGGTGCGACGACCGGGTGATGCGGTGGGCGAGTGCCAGCGCCGGGGGGAGCCAGTGACCGAGGTAGACCCCGCTACCGAGCACCACCGCGTCGTAGGTCGAGAGGTCGCCGACCTGCTCGGGGGGGAGTACCGCGACCTCGAGGCCACGGTCCTCGAGCGCCGAGGCCAACGCCTCGGCGATCTCGGTGGTCGATCCGTGCCTCGACGCCGCCGTGACCAGCACGTGCATGGCGCACCTCCCTTCCCTGCCGGGGTCGCCGCGCCGACTCCGGCGTTCGGGTGTTCCGACTTCGAGCGTGGCGCGCAACCCCCGGCCCGCCCAGGGTCCAACGGCCCGAAGCCCGGGCCGGCCCGGCCTCCCGTGAGGGCCGATCCGGGTGACGGTGGGACGTTCGGCCCTAGGAACCCGACCACACGGCTCGTAGGGTACCGGGGTGATCGGGCTGGCCGAGACTGACCCCGGGGGCGTCCCCGGGGAGGACCCCGTGCCCGGGTTCGCCTCGCCCGCCCCCGAGGGCCCCGCCGATCCGTACGGGGTCGAGGGCGGTGGCGGGTCCGACGGGGCGCCGGCCCGGCCGCGTGTCAGGCCCGTCTTCCTGCAGGACTTCGTCGACGTCCCCCGGCCGCTCTGGGAGGTCCGGCGGTACTTCTGCCGGGGCGGGGACTGGCTGGCGCCCCTGGCACACCAGGTCCACGACGACGCCAACATGCTCCTGTTGCGGATCGGCGCCGCCGCCGGCCTCGGACGTGGGCTCGAGGTCCGGGTCCGGCTGGGCGACTGCGTCGCCCGAGGGGAGGTGTGCGCGGTTCCGATCCGCTGGGAGGCCGCCCATCTCCCGCAGC
>DAHUYA010000173.1 GCA_027315445.1 Acidimicrobiaceae bacterium
CCGCCGCCACCGTTGCCGCCCTGGCCGCCGCTGGCGTTGCCGCCATTGCCCGGCCCCGAGCAGGCGGTGCCTCCCCCGCCGCCGCCGTTGACACCGCTGCTGCCCCCGTAGCCGTTGCAGTTGAGGGGCGCCTGCTTGCCCCCGCTGCCCCCGGCGCCGCCGTTGGCGTTCGAGTCGCCGCCCGTCCCCCCGCCGCCACCCGACGCGTTGTACGACCCCCCGCAGCCCCCGCCGCCGCCCGCCTCGGCCGATTTGGCCCCGGTCAGCCACAGAGACGTCCCGCCGGCGCCGTTGCAGTTGCCGGAGCCGCCGTCCGGCCAGTCGCCGGTGCCGCCGACGTTGAGCTGCAGGGTGCTCCCGTCGGCCACGTTGGCCAGCGTGCCGGTGACCTCGCCGCCGGCGCCGCCCCCGTTGCCGCCGGCGCCGTTCAGGGTGACCGAGATCGTCGAGTCGGCGCTGCCGATGTCCGGCGGGAGGACGAGGGTCTGGGTGGCTCCGGTGTAGCCGTAGGTGCACGTCTCGGCCAGGCCGTTGGAGGTGCAACCCGAGCCGTGGGAGGTGACCGAGGCGGTGGGCCGGGCGGCCAGGTGGACGGGGCGTGGCGACCGCCGGGTGGCCGGCGGGACGGTGGCCGGCACCACCATGGCCACGGCGACCGCCAGGGACAGCCCGAGCGGGAAGAGACCCCGGACCGCCCGCCCGGAAGCCGCCCGGGAGGCGCCCGAGACGGCCCGGGACACGAGGGTTGGGACGCGGCACGCCGCGCACGGCACCCCAGTGCCAGACGTGTCCGCCATACGTCTCCCTCCGGCTCGCCGCGAGCATACGTCATCGCAGCCGGGGTGCGAAAGACTTATTGCACAGAGCAGAACGGAATCGCGATCGGGCGGTCCTGGCAGGCGGGTCGATCGTCGAAGGATGGGCCGCGGTCGCCGGCCGGCGCGGGCTCAGCCGCCGGCCGCCTCGGGCTCAGCCGCCGGCCGCCGACTCCCCCCAGTCCGCCACCAGTGAGCCGTCCGGATGGCGCCGGAAGACCGGGATGGCCCCGAGCGCCTGCACCAGGTCGGCGTCGGGGCCGAGCCGTTCCCGCCAGGACGCACCCTCGGTCACCAGGGCCCCGACCACCACGGGCTCAGCCCTAACCCTCCGCAAGAGGTTGAGGGCTGCCTGCATCGAGGCCCCGGTGGAGACGACGTCGTCCACCACCGCCACCCGCCGGCCGGACGCCGCAGCCAGCCGGGCCGGGTCCATCCGCAGGTGCTGCGGGGTGCCGGTGGTGATCGAGGTGACCGGCTCGGCGATGCTGTCACCGAGGTGGATCTTGGGCGTCTTGTGCAGGATCAGGTAGTCGTCGAGCCCCAGTGCCCGGGTGACCTCGATGGCGAGGGGGATACCCATGGTGGCCACCGACACCACGATGTCGACGTCGTGGGGCGCCAGCCGCTCGGCCAGCTCCGCCCCGGCCCGCTCGGCGAAGCCGACCCCGTGGTCGACCGTGATGAGGAGGGCGATGAGGAGGTCCGGGGCCACCTCCACGAGGGGCACCTCGACCTCCTGGGAGCCCACCCTGGTGACGTAGGTACCATCGCCGTCCATGCCCGTGATGCTGAACCCGGCGCCCTCGTGATCGCAAATGGGCGCCCCCCGCTCGAGGAGGCCGACGCCCGCCGCATGCTGGCGGTCGCCCTCGAGGAGGCACGCCTCGGCCTGGCCGAGGGCGGCATCCCGATCGGTGCTGCGCTCTTCCACCGCGACGGGACCCTGCTCGGCCGGGGCCACAACCGCAGGGTGCAGGAGGACGATCCCTCGGTCCACGCCGAGACCGACGCCTTCCGGCGGGCCGGTCGCCGGCGCGACTACCCCGACTGCGTGATGGTCACCACGCTGGCCCCCTGCTACTACTGCAGCGGGCTGGTCCGGCAATTCGGCATCGGGGCGGTGGTGCTGGGCGAGTCCCGCAACTTCAGCGGCGGCCACCACGAGCTGGCACAGCTGGGCGTGGAGGTGCTCGACCTCGACGACGAGGAGTGCACCCGTCTGCTCGGTGACTTCATCGCGGCGCACCCCGAGCTCTGGGACGAGGACATCGGCCGCTGAGCCCACCGCCCCCCGGGCGAGGCCGTCAGCTCGCCGCCTGGCGGAGCATGGCCCGGGCGGCCCGGGCCACCAACGCTGGCTGGTGGGTCAGGGCGTAGCGGAACCGCCGGAAGTCGGTCGGTCCCCGCTCACCGAGATCCCGGGCCACCAGGGCGGCGCAGTAGCGCGGGCCGAGCACGATCACCGTCCAGTCGTCGCGCATCGGGTGCCCCGGAGCCGTCCGGGCGACCTGGCGCCTGGGCTGGGAGCCGAAGGAGCGGGCCGGTCCGAGCACCACGGCGAAGGCGGCGCCGGCCAGGCGCCGGTCGAGCCGGGCCGTCTCGTCGGGTTCGAACGTCCGCCGCTGCTCGAAGGAGACCAGCAGGAGCGCCGGGGAACCGCCGTCGCCCACCTGGGCGGCGATGTAGTCGGCCATCGGCTCGAGCAGTCGCCGCTCGGCGACCGCGGTCGGGACCACCGCGGCCACCACGTCGAAAGGCGCTTCGTCGTCGGTCACCGCCTCTCGGTCGAGGAGCGGGACGACCGACCGCGGCTGGCCGTCCCCGGCCACCAGCGGCCCGGCTCTGCCGAAGTACCAACCCTGGGCGAAGCTTGCGCCGGCGACCCGGGCGAACAGGGCGTCCTCGACCACCTCGACCCCCTGCACGAGGATGGCCGCGCCCGACTGCTCCCGGTACTGGCGGGCGCCGTCGGCCATGGCGGCCCGGGCTGCCCCGTCCCGACCCGCCAGTCGGAGGTCGAGCTTGATCACGTCCGGCTCGACGAGCGGCAGGAGGGCCAGCGCGGCGTCACCGGCCGAGGCGCCGTCGATCGACACGCCCCAGCCGACCCGGCGCACGTGCGACAGTCCCTCGAGCATCTGGCGCGGGTGGTCGAGCAGCGACTCCTCCTTCAGCTCGACGAACACCCGTAGGCGGTCCTGCGCCTGGCGCGCCAGCTGGCGCAGGTCGTCGGGGCAGGGCGTCGACAGCGTGGTCGGCTCGATGTTGAGGAACAGGCTCGTCGAGGGGTGAAGCCCGGCCTCGCCGGCGGCCACGCAGGCCGACACGGCGCACATCCAGTCGAGCTCGGCCAGACGTCCGGCGGCGGCGGCCGCCGACAGCAGGGAGAGGGGGGACTCGACGGCCGAGCCCTCGGGGCCGCGGGCCAGGGCTTCGAAGCCGACCACCGAGCGCGTCGCCAGGTGCAGGACCGGCTGGAAGAGCAGGCGCACGCTCCGGTGGTCGATGACGTCGTTGGCCGCCCGCACCAGGGGGTCGGAGGCGGGCGCCGGCGGCCGCCCGGCCGGCGCGGGGCCCTCGAGGAGGACCGCGTCGCGCAGGCCTGCCGTACCGGGGGCCGCGTGCGCCGGTCCCCCGGGCCCCTCACGTGCCGACCTGCGGTGCGGGCGCATCGCCACCACCTCCGGTGACTTGCCTGCGCAGCTGCGCAGATCCTACCCCACGGGGTCTCCTGCCCAGGCCGTGGCGTGGGCCCACCGGCGCCCTCAGGTCGGCGGGCCGAACAACCGGTCGCCGGCGTCCCCCAACCCCGGCACGATGAACCCGCGGTCGTCGAGGTCGGGGTCCACGGCGGCGCAGGCCACCCGGACCGCAGGGTGGCGCCGGCGGAACTCCGCCAGTCCGGGCTCGGCGGCCAGCAGGCACAGCGCCACCACCGAGGCCGCCCCCCGGGACGCCACCATGTCGCAGACCGTCGTCAGGGAACCCCCGGTGGCCAACATCGGGTCACACACCACCACCCTTCGGCCGGTGAGGTCGTCCGGCAGGCGGTCGAGGTAGACGCTCGGGCGGAGTGTCTCCTCGTCGCGACGGAGCCCGACGTGGGTGACCTCGGTCCGCGGCAGCAGGGCCTGCACCGCCGGCACCATGCCGAGGCCGGCCCGCAACACCGGGACGAGGAGCACCGTCTCGGTCACCCGCCGGCAGGCGGCGCCGGGCGCCACCGGCGTGTCGACCCGTGTCTCCTCGGTGGCCAGGTCGCGCAGCGCCTCGTAGGCCACGATCCCCGAGACCTCCTCCACCAGCTGGCGGAAGGCGGTGTTGCCCGTGGCGGCGTCGCGCAGGAGGCAGAGGCGGTGGGCGACCACCGGGTGGTCGGCCACCAACAGTTCGCCGGGGACGGTCACCGCCGGACCCTCACGTGGCACGGTCTCGCGGCGCCGTCACCGTGAGACGGTCGACGGCCGGGGTCCGGTCCCGACGAACGTCCCGCTCCCGACCCGGCCGAACTGCCCGCCGTCCGGGGGGAGCCCGGTGACGGGGGTGGGCGTCCCGGCCACCGCGTCCGGTGGCGCCGCACCCGCCTCCCTCTCGGCCGCCCCGACCAGGTCGGCCAGCACCCGGCGCAGCTCGAGGGTGGTCCGATCGGCCCGGGTGTGCAGCTCGAGCGTGGGATCGAGCGGCAGCACGAGCTCGTCGTAGGCCTGCTGGACGCGGAGGTCCTCCTCGAGCACGGCCATCTCGAAGTCGACCGCCTCGGCCATCCTCGCCGGGTCGCCACCGAGGTCGTCACGCCAGAGGCTGGTGTAGATCCGGCACGACGTGTCGGTCTCGGGCTGCAGGAAGAAGCCGATGACGTTGGCCCCGCCGGCCTCCACGAAGTCGATGCGGAGCCGGAGGTGGAACGGCGCGTCGAGCCGGTAGGTGAGCCGCCGGTGCTGGGTCAGCGGGCGGAGCCCGGCCGCGACCCCCGGGTCCTCGCGGTTGGCGAAGGCGTGCTCGTAGGTGACGGTGAAGCCGTGACCGTCGCGCACCACGTCGTAGCGGGGGACCGCCGCGGCTTCGTCCGCCCCGAACGTGCCCCCGTGGACGAAGGGGAAGTGGGCCAGGTCGAGGAAATTGTCGGCCAACAGCCCTGCGCAGGCGCGGGCACGGATGGCCGGAAGGTCACCCTGCTCGAAGGCCGGGTCCTCCGCCTCGGGCACCTCCCCCAGGGGGGCGAGGGGCGGCTCGGGCGCCAGGAACACCATGCCCGCCCGCTCCACCACGCCGGCCGCCGGCCGGAGCGACGCCCGGGCCGGGAGCCGGACCTCGCCGCCGAGCGCCGGCACCTCGAGGCACCCCCCGTCGGGACCGAACCGCCAGCCGTGGTAGGCGCAGCGGATCCCGCCCTGCTCGCAGGTGCCGAGCGACAGCGGCGCCCGCCGGTGCGGGCAACGGTCGGGGAAGGCCCGCACCACCCCCTCGGCGCGGAACAACACCCACGGATCGCCGAGCAGCATGGCCCGGGACGGCTGCCCGGTGACCTCGGCCGAGCGGGCCACCGGGTGCCAACACCGCCGCAGCGCCGGGTCGGTGTTGGAGAGCACCCTTCCCGCCTTGCCCATGGTCGCTCACTCCCCTCCTCGTCGGCGCCGGCGACCGGCCCGAGACTACAGTCCGGCTCGCCGCGATCCCCGGCCGCCAGGTGGCGAGCCGAGCGAGCCACCCGGAGGGGACCCGATGACCATCCTCGACCGCTTCCAGCTGACCGACCGGGTGGCCGTCGTCACCGGTGCCGGGCGGGGGATCGGGGCCGCCGGCGCCCGAGCCCTGGCCCAGGCCGGCGCGGACGTGGTGCTGGCCGCCCGCACCGCCGCCCAGCTCGACGAGGTGGCCGCCGAGGTGCGGGCGACCGGGCGGCGGGCGGTGACGGTGGCCGCCGACCTGTCGGACCTCGAGGCCGTGGCCGGGCTGGCCGCCACGGCCAAGGCGGAGCTCGGGCGGAACGACGTGCTGGTCAACAACCTCGGCGGCACCATGCCGCTGCCGCTGCTCGACACCTCGCCCCGCTTCTTGGAGGAGGCCTTCCACTTCAACGTGGCGACGGCCCACGCCCTGGTCCGGGCGGCGGTGCCGCTGATGCTCGAGACCGGCGGCGGGTCGATCGTCAACATCTCGTCGGTGATCGGCCGGGTGTCGGGCCGCGGCTACCTCGCCTACGGGACGGTGAAGGCGGCGCTCGCCCACTACACCCGCCTGGCCGCCAAGGACCTGGCCCCGAGGATCCGGGTCAACGCGGTGGCCGTGGGCTCGACCGCCACCTCGGCCTTGGAGATCGTGCTCCAGAGCGACGAGCTCCGCCAGAAGATGGAGGAGGCGACCCCGCTCCGGCGCATCGCCGAGCCCGAGGAGATCGCCGCCGCCGTGCTCTTCCTGGCCTCCCCGGCCAGCTCCTTCCTCACCGGCAAGGTGGTGGAGGCCGACGGGGGCCTCGAGGCCCCCAATCTCGACTTCGGCCTGCCCGACCTGTGAGGTGATGCCGGCCCGGTCGGGGTGCCGGCGCGGTCGGGGTGCCGGCGCGGTCGGGGTGCCGGCGGCGACCGGAGCCACCCTTGGGACGAAGGACTCTGTTCCTCCCCCGGGGCCGGGAGGACCCTGAAGGGGGTCCGACGAGCACCGGCGAGGAGGAGGCAGGCGATGCTGGGGTGGCACCGTAGGAGCCGAGTCCGTCACCACCGGGAGACGTTCGCCCATCCCTGGCTGGCCGAACCGATCGCCCGTCCGCTGCGGTTCGACCCGACGCTGCGAACCGCCTCGGAGCTCGTCGCCCGAGAGGCCGGGCGCTCCGGCGTCGGCCGGTCGGGGAGCTAGGACCGCCGCCGGGCGGGAGCGGAGGGTGGCGGTGGCCGGAACGGACACGGCCCACACGGCCCACGTCGACAGCCTCGGGTTGCTCTTGCGCGACCTCGGCCACTTCCCGGCGCCCTCCCACGAAGAGCAGGTCACCCTGGCCCGCCGGGTCGCCGCGGGGGACCACCAAGCCCGGGATCGGATGATCAGCCTGAACATCCGCCTCGTCATCCACTGGGCCCGCCGCTATCAGCACCGCGGCGTGGACCTCCCCGACCTCGTCCAAGAAGGGACCTTCGGGCTGATGCGGGCGGTCGACAAGTTCGACGCCGAGCGCGGCTACCGGTTCTCCACCTATGCCAGCTGGTGGATCCGCCAAGCCCTCCAACGGGCGGTCGAGTCCCAGCGGACGATCCGCGTCCCGGTGGAGGCGGCCGAGCGCGCCGCCTCGCTCGAGGCGGCGACGAGCACCCTCGAGTGCCGGCTCGGCCGGGCCCCGTCGTTCGAGGAACTGGCGGACGTCCTCGGGACGACGGCCGAGGCGGTCCGGAGGGTCAGGCGACCGCCGCGGATCGTCGTCAGTCTCGACCAGCCGGCCGACGTCGACGCCGAGGTCACGATCGGGGACCTGGTGGGGCGCTCGGACGAGGAGGGCTTCGAGGCCGTGGAGGACGAGCGGGCCTTCGAGCCGATCCGCCACGCGGTCGACGACCTCCCCGAGCTCGAGCGGGAGGTCGTCAGGCTCCGCTTCGGCTTCACCGACGGCGCGCCCGCGTCGCAGGCGGAGACGGCCAAGAAGCTCGGCATCGGGGTGCAGCGCGTCCGCTCGGCCGAGCATCACGCGATCGCGACCCTCATGCGGGCCGACGGCGTCGGGGGCGCCAGGGGGTCGGACGTCGCATGACCGGCCGCGCCGCCGCCGGCGCCGGCCGCCGGGTCCGGGTGGCACTGGCCGCCGCCGTCCTCGCCGTGGGGGCTCTGCTGGCCGCCTGCGGCTCGAACCCGGCGCAGATCAACCAGGCCGACGCCAAGGCGGCCATCAGTCGTGCCTACGCCACGCTGTTCGACTTCTCCAACCACGACGTCGAGAGCAAGGTCTCGGCGATCGAGGACGGGAGCAGCCTCCGTGCCGCGCTGACCCAGGCGCTGTCGTCGTCGCTGGCCGAGCGGGCGGCCGGGGCCCGGGTCTCGGCGATGCAGCTGCTGTCGGCCGCGTCCTGCCGGCAGTCGGCCATCGCGTCGCCGTGCGCCAAGGTCACCTACAACCTGTTGAGCCCGGAGCGGACCCCGCTCTTCGCCACCCCGTCGATCGGGTACGCGGTGTACGCGAAGGGCCGCTGGCTCGTGGCCAAGTCGACGATCTGCGGCCTGCTCTCGCTCTTCTACTCGACCTCGGGCCAACCCGGATCGCCGCCCGGCTGCTGAGGCGCCGAGGGGTCCACGCCCTCCGGCTCGGGCCTCGCCGGGCGCGCCGGCAGCAGCCGGGCGATCGCCGGCTGGACGTCCGCCACCTCCCCTTCGGCCGCCACCCGGCCCCGGACGAGCACCACGGCCCGGTCGGCCATCGACAGGACCTGGTCGAGGTGCTGCTCGACCATGAGGAGCGACGTCCCCCGACGGCGTATGGCCCGCAGGAGACCGAACACCTCGTCGACGACCGCGGGCGCCAGCCCGAGCGACACCTCGTCGACCACGAGCAGCCGAGGCGCAACGACCATCGCCTTGGCGAGGCTGAGCATCCGCTGCTCGCCGCCCGACAGCGTGCCGGCGAGCTGGCGGCGGTGCTCGGCCAGGCGACCGAACTCGCCGAACGCCCGGTCGAGGGCCTCACCCTCGACCCTGGCGCCGCCCAGTGCCCGGGCCGCCAGGAGCAGGTTCTCCTCCACGGTGAGCGACGCGAACACCGAGCGCCCCTCGGGGGCGTGCGCCACGCCGGCGCGGGCGATGCGCCAGGCCGGCCAGCGGGTGATGTCCCGGCCCTCGTACCGCACGACGCCGGCGCTCGCCCGCACGAGCCCCGAGATCACCCGGGCCACGGTGGACTTGCCCGCCCCGTTGGACCCCACGAGTGCCACGGCCGAGCCCTCGGGCACCGTGAAGGACACCCCGAACAGCGCCCGGTAGGGGCCGTAGGACGCCTCCACGTCGCGCAGCTCGAGGAGCGGGCCGCTCCGGCGGGGGGCCGGGCCCGCCACCGCCTCCGAGCGCACCGCGGCCGTCGCGCCGGTCACCGCCCCGCCCCCAGGTAGGCCCGCCGGACGACGGGGTCTGCGAGCACCGCGGCGGCCGGGCCGTCGGCGATCACCCGCCCCACGTCGAGCACCACCAACCGGTCCACCACCGTGGTGACCAGCTCGAGGTCGTGCTCCACCACCACCCCCACCACGCCCCGCTCCTGGCGGACTCGCCCGATCACCGAGACGAGGGTCGCCCGCTCGCCCTCGTCGAGCCCGGACGAGGGCTCGTCGAGCATGAGCAGCCGTGGCGGCCCGACCAGCGCCCGGGCCAGCTCCACCAGCCGGCACCGCCCGAGGCTGAGCGCCTCGACCGGCACGTCGGCCACCTCGGTGAGGCCCACCAGGTCGAGCAGCTCGCCGGCCTCCCGCCGCTCGGCCGGCAGCGGCCGGCCCAGCCCGACCCCGTCCTTCCAGAGCCGCCCGCCCCCGGCCCGAACCCTCGCCGTCACGAGGAGGTGCTCACGGGGGGTCATGCCGCTGAACAGCTCGAGGCGCTGGAACGTCCTCCCGATGCCGAGCAGGCTGCGCCGGAACGTCGGCAACCGGTCGACGCGCCGACCGGCGAACACGACCGATCCGGCGTCGGGAGTCTGCACCCCGAGGATGCAGTCGAAGAGCGTCGTCTTGCCGGCCCCGTTCGGTCCGACCACACCGACCGCCTCGCCGTGGTCGATCCGCAGCGACACGTCGGAGAGGGCGACGACCCGGCCGAAGCGCTTCGTGAGGCCGGCGGTCTCGAGCAGGGCCACCGTCAGCTCCCCGTGCCGCTGTGCTGGCGGCGGCGTCCACCCACCGTTGCCAGCCCGCCGGGTCGGCCGGCCCCGCGCTGGAGGTGGCGGGTCAACTGCTCGGCCCGGTCGAGCACCCAGGACTTGCCGTAGGCCACCACCCCCTCGGGGTGGCGGACGTAGGTGAGGGCGGCCAGGCCGAAGATCAACGCCAGGAGCGAGCTGAAGCGACCGGACATGGTGCTCACGAGCTGCATCAGCACGGCGTAGAGCACGCCCGCCTCGACGGCACCGGCGACCGAGTAGACGCCGACCGCGGCCACCACGACCACGTACACCAGTGAGAACTGGTAGTTGAAGTCGTTCGGCGAGATCGACTGGACGAGCGAGCCGTAGAGCGCACCGCCGACCCCGGCGATCGCCGCCGACAGGGTGAAGGCCACGATGCGGAGCCGGCGCACGTCGATCCCGACCGCGGCCGCGGCGCGCTCCGAGCCGCGCAGGGCGGCCAGCTCCCGGCCCGTGGTGCCCCCCTGCAGGAGCTTGACCGCCACCCCCAGCACCACGAGGAACCCGAGGGCGAGCCAGAAGAAGGCGCTGCTGCCGGCGAAGCTCACGCCCCCCACCTGCGGCCGGGGCACGGTGAGCCCGCTCGCCCCGTTGCCGGACCACGGGTAGAGGAACAGGACGTTGTCGGCCAGCAGGGCGAAGGAAAGGGTGAGGAGCCCGACGGCGATGCCGCCGAGGCGCAGGGTCGGCAGCGCCACCACGGCCCCCAGGGCGGCGGCCAGCACCCCACCGAGAAGGATGCCGAGCCCGATGGGCACGGCGTGCATCGCCAGCTGGCCGGCCGTGAGGGCCCCGGCACCGGCGAACGTGGCCTGGCAGAGCGAGATCTGGCCGCCCATCCCGGTGAGCAGCGTGATCGACAGGAAGACGATCGACAGCACGATCCCGAACGTGAACACGAACTCCCAGTTGCCCGGGACGAGCGCCAGGGTGGCCGCCACCAGAAGGCTGGCCACCACGGCACTGAACACCCGGCTGCCGACGGCCACCTCGGTCATGCGCGCCGGGGGGCGGAAGGCGGGCGCCGGCGGGTCGCAGCTGGCCATCGGGTCGCGGGCCGCGCCCCGGCGGAACGTGCGCCGGGCGACCAGGGCGACCGCCAGGACGGCGAAGGGGAAGGCCGGCCGCAACCCCGAGGACAGGATGCTCCCCGACGGCAGGTAGCCGGCGATGAGCTCCTGGGCCACCCCGAGCCCGATGCCCCCGGCCAGGGTGAGGGGCAGGCTCTCGAAGCCCCCGATGGCGGCGGCGGCGATGGCCGCCACCAGCAGGGCGGTGAAGTCCGACGAGCTCACCTGGGAGTAGATCGGGGCGAGGAGGACGCCGGCCAGCCCGGCGAAGAGGCTCGAGAGGGCCCAGGCGCCGGCACTGGTGCGGTCGGCCCGCACGCCCGCCAGCTCGGCCATGCGGGGGCTCTCGACCACCGACCGCATCCGCAGGCCGACGGCACGCGACCGCATCACGACCGCCAGCGCACCGACCACCACCACGGTGACCACCGTGGTGGACAGCTCCTCCCCGCTCACCGCCGTGCTGGCGATGTGGAAGTAGACCTGCCAGGGTTGGAGCACCAGCGGGCTGGGCAGGCGGGTCGCGGTCCCGATGATCATCTGGGTGACGCTCGGGATGGCGATGAGCAGGCCGAGCGCCGGGACGAGCTTCACCAACGGTCCCGAGGTGCGGGTGTAGCGGAAGAGGAGCCGCTCCATGGCGAGCCCGAGGGCGGGGCTGGCGAGGACGACCGCCATGACGAACGCGGCCCACACCGGCCAGCCGTGCTGCACCGCGATCGAGAAGAGGAGCGCCGACACGTAGGCCTGGGCGCCGAAGGCCAGGTTGAAGACTCCCGACGCCCGGTAGGTGAGCACCAGGCCGGCGGCCATGAGGGCGTAGGCGCACCCGTAGGGGATGCCCGGGAGGAGGTAGGAGAAGAAGAGGGCCACGAGCCGCCGACCCGTCCCTGGTCAGGTCGGCGGGACGCCCGCCGGCACCGGGTTCAGCAGGCGGATCGGTGACGTGGTCGGTGGCGCCGGCGTCTTGAAGCAGCTGAAGACGCTCCGACGGGTCCCGTAGACGGGGACGAACTTCTTCCCCCGGACCTGGATGTAGGCGGTGCAGTTCAGCGGGCCCGAGCCGGTGTGGGCGATGCGCCAGTCGACCGGCGCCAGGATGCCGTCGGCGGTCCACGAGCCCATCCGGTTGATGGCGGCCACCAGCCGGCTGCGGGTGAGGTTCCGGCCGACGGCCTTCATGCCGGCCACGAACAGTGCCGCGCTCGTCCAGCCGGCGAGGGCCGGCTCCGAGGGCAGGGTCCCCGGGGCGTACTTCTTCAGCATCTTCAAGAACTGGTCCATGCCCGGGTAGACCTTGGGGTGGAGCCGGGTGACCTCGAACGGCACGTTCGGCTCGGTGAAGTAGACACCCTGCATGGCTGTCGTGTACTGCCCGAGGGATTGCTCGGAGTACCCGTCGTTCCAAAGCTGGGTCACGTTCTTCATCCCCACCTGACGCATCGTCTGGGCGAGGAGCACGTCACCGCCGAGGTCCATGCACGAGACGATCATGTCCACGCCGGCGTGCTGCATCCGGATCACGTCGGCGTGGAGGTCGGACGCCGGCGCCGGGATGGCGAGGTCCTCGAACGCGACGGGGACGCCGTAGCGGCGGAGCCCGTTGATCGTGCCCTGGCAGCCCTGCTGCGACTGGGCCACGTTGTAGGCGAGGACGGCCGCGGCGTGCACGTGGTGCTGCTGGGCGAGGAAGGCCGGCTGGACCTGGGGGGAGGTGAACTCGATGTAGGAGCCGTTGTGGCCGAACATGGTCGGGCCGGCCATCCACTGGGGGTTCACGTTCAGGCCGAACGTGGGCACGCGGTTGGCGGCGAGGAAGGTGCCGCCGGTGAACGACGGCGTGGCCACCCCCACCACCGCGAACACATGGTCCTGCTGCACGAGGGTCCGGGCCTGGCTGGCGTCGATCGACGGGCTCGACTGGTCGTCGAGCGAGTAGGCCAGGTCGATCTTGCGACCGTTGACGCCGCCCCGGGCATCGACCATGTCGAGGTAGGCCTCGGCGCCGGTGACCACGGGGGCGAAGTTGGCCGGGAGCGGCCCCGTCTGCGACGCCAGGGCGCCGACCACCACCCGCTTGGCGGACACCCCCGCCGTGTTGCCAGCCGGCGAGGTGGCTGCGCCTGCCGGGGCGGCGATCGTGAAGGCAGGAGCGAACAGCGCGGCGGCGAGCACCAGGGCGGTCAGCCCCGTGAGGGCCCCCGCCCGTGGGCGCCGTCCTTCGGCGTCGGCCTCCATGAGACGATGGTGCACCCCGAGCGTCCGTCCGGACCAGAGCCGAAGGTCCTGCCCATCGGGCCGCACGCGCCACCCCGTCGCTCGTGCGATGCGTGAAACGGCGTTCTCCTACCGGTCGCGGGTCAGCGTCCGGGCGACGTCGCGGATCGAAAGTATGCCGATCAGCTCTCCCTCGTCGACCACCGGAAGGTGCCGGACCTTGGCTTGGAGCATGATCTCGAGCGCAGTGGCCGCACTGTCCCCGAGCGTCAGGTACCGCGGGTCGACCGTCATGACGTCACGGACCTCGACCCGATCCGGATCGGCACCGTCGGCCAGGGCCCGGACGAGGTCCCGCTCCGACACGATCCCGGAGATCTCGGCTCCGTCCATGATGGCGAGCGTGCCGACCCCGGCCGCCTCCAGGGAACGCGCCGCCTCCCGCAGGGTCACCGAGGGGTCGATCGAGGCGACCTTGGTGCGCATCACGGCGCCGATACCTTCTTCCCGTCCGCGACCGTCCATGGGCGTATCCTGGCCCCGGCCGCCCTTGGGCTCCAGAGGCGAAGGTCCCGCCGACCCCGGCCGCGGGTCGAGCGCGACGGCGGCCGACGATGGCGGCGGCAAAGGTCTGCCGAGGGACCACCGTCGATCCGGATTCGGGACGATGGTCCCTACCTCCGCCGCACCCCGCCGGCGTACGTTGCACCGTGGAGGTGGTCGTGATGACGAACGAGTCGGTGCTCGCCGATGCCGTCCGGGCGTGGGCCCAGGCGCAGCTGCCCGATGGTGAGGGCGTCGCCGAGCAGGCGGCTCGGGTGGCGCTCACCTCCTACGAGACCGGCGCCTCGGTGAACGAGTCGTGCCGACGGGCGCGCCGCTTCGTCGCATGCTGGGCGGCGCACCCGGCCAACCGGTCTCTCCGCCTCGTCCCGGCGATCGACCACGGAAGTCCACGGGCGAGGCGCGAAGTCGCGACCTGGCAGGCCGAGGTCCTGCCGCATCCCCTCCTCCGCTCACCGGCGCGGGGCACCCGGGGGAGCTCCCGCACGCAGGACCGTCCCCATGTCGCTGGCTGAGCGGTGCGACGCGATCGTCCGCCTGATCGACGACGCACTCGACAGGATGGACGACTCCCGACTCCCGGTGGGGTCGCGGCCGGCGGGGCCGCGCCCCGTCGGGCCGGACGTGCGTCATCGGGCGACCGGCTACGACGCACGCCGGGGACGACGGCCCGAGCGTCGGTCTCGGACGACGGCCCGGCCATCGAGGACTTGACCCCGGACCCTCCGGTCCCTCGGGGGATGCCCCGGGGTCTCCCGGGTCGTTCCGACCCCTGGTCAGCCGGATCCGGTCCCGTCCGTCAGATTCGGTGCGAGTGCTGGTAGTCCTGCAGCGCCGAGCGGACGATCACGACCCAGCGCTGCGGGTCCCACGACGGCGCCTCGCGCCGCGTGGACAGCCGTAGCTCGAGCGGCGCCAGCACGTGGTGCTGCAGGTCCTCCAGCGACGAGCCGCGGTCCACGGCCGTCAGCAGCTCGGTCGCCAGATAGGCCCTCGCCGCACGCCAACCGCGGGTCCGGACCGGACCGAGGCTCCTGCCGGTGGCGGCCCGGCGAACCTCCTCCTCGCTCCCGTGCGCCAGGAGGTTGGTCCACGCCCAGACCGGCACCGAGGACGACTCCTGGTCGAGCCGCTCTGCGTAGTGCCCGAGCAGGAACGCCTCGCAGTCGGCCACCAGCTCGCCCTCGAGCAGCCGCCCCTCCCACCAGTGCCAAGCGGGCCGGTTCCACTCCGGCCGGTCGGGGATACCGGCCTGCTCGTCGTGATCGTCCGTCCCCTCCGGGTCCGGGACCTCTTCGAACTCGGGTGACTTGTCGGCGGACCGCCACGAGTCCCGACCGAACCGGTGACGTCGCCAGTACCTCCTCAGCCGCTCCACGGCGCCCTCCTCTGACCTCCTCCCGACTGGCGGGACCCGGGCAGGTCCGCCGCCTGCACCTGTGAGCCAGCTTGGACCCCCCGGCCGGCGACGGACAGGGACCTCCGTCCCGACTCTGGGTCTCGAGAGAGGCCCCCCGTTCCGGCGGCGGTGGCGCGTCCCACCGTGGTGCCGGGCGATCTCCGATGCCTGCGGCCAACGTCCCACCCCCGGGACCAGCCAACGTCCCTCCCCCGGGACCGGTCCCCGTCCGGTCCCCGATCAGCGGAAGTCGCGTGAGGCCGGCACCGGCGCCCCGAGCCACAGCGCCTCCACCCGCTCGGCGGTGACGTTGACCACGTCCTGGCCGAGCTCGAGGCGCCCCCGGACCAGCAGTGCCGGGGCATGGCGGGCCACGTGGCGCCACCGGGTCCACGCCCCGGGCGAGAAGACCACGTTCACGTGGCCGGTCTCGTCCTCGAGGTTGACGAACACCGCCCCCCGGGCGGTCTCGGGGTGCTGGCGGTGGGTGACCACCCCGGCCACGAGCACCCGACCGGCGTCGGCGGCCCCGGCCAGCTCGGCCGCCGGCAGCACCCCGCGGGCGTCGAGCTCGGGGCGGGCCAGCTCCATGGCGGTGCGGTCGGGGGCGAGCCCGAGCGCCCACAGGTCGTCGCCCACCGTCTCGAGCGGGGTGGGTGCCGGCAGGGGCGGTGCCTCGGTGCCGGTGACGATGCCCGGCAGGCGGTCGGCCGTGGCCTGGGCGGCGGCGCCGGCCGCCCACAGCAGGTGGCGCCGGGTCGGGGGGGTGGCGGGCTCCCCCCCGGGGTCGAGGGCCCCGGCGGCGGCCAGCGTCTCGAGCTGGGCCCGGTTGACCCCCGCCCGGCGCACCAGGTCCTGCTGGTCGCGCCAGGGGCGCCCCTCGGCGATGCGGGTGGCGATCTCCTTCCCCAGCCCGCGCACGCTCGCCAGCCCGAGGCGAAGGGCTGGGCGGTCGTCGGGACCGACCGGCCCTTCCAGGGTGGCGGTGGCCAGGCTGCGGTCGACGTGGGGCCGGCGGACCTCCACCCCGTGGCGCCGGGCGTCGGCCACCAGGCTCTGGGGCGACCAGAAGCCCATCGGCTGGGCGTTGAGCAGGGCGGCGAAGAAGGCCGCCGGGTAGTGCAGCTTCACCCACGACGACGAGTAGACGAGGTGGGCGAAGGACACCGAGTGCGACTCGGGGAAGCCGAAGTTGGCGAAGGCGGCCAGGGCGGCGTAGATGGCGTCGGCCGTCCCCCCCTCGATCCCCTTCTCGGCCATGCCGGCGTACAGCCGGTCGCGCAGGCGGGCCATCCGCTCGCCCGAGCGCTTGGCCGCCATGGCCTGGCGCAGGGCGTCGGACTCGGCGGCGTCGAAGCCGGCCACGGCGGTGGCCATCTCCATCAGCTGCTCCTGAAAGAGGGGAACGCCCAGGGTCCGCCGCAGGATCGGCTCGAGCAGCGGGTGCAGGTAGGTCACCTTCTCGAGCCCCCGCCGCCGGCGGATGTAGGGGTTGACGGCGTGCCCCTGGATCGGGCCGGGCCGGATGAGGGCGACCTCGATCACCAGGTCGTAGAAGCAGCGGGGCTGGACCCGGGGCAGGGTGCCCATCTGGGCCCGGCTCTCCACCTGGAAGACGCCCACGGTGTCGGCCCGGCACAGCAGGTCGTAGACCTCCGGCTCCTGGGGGAGCCGACCCAGGTCGAGCTCGACCCCGTGGTGGGCGGCCACCAGGTCCACCATCCCGTGCAGCGCCTCGAGCATGCCCAGGCCGAGCAGGTCGAACTTGACCAGCCCGATGGCGGCACAGTCGTCCTTGTCCCACTGCAGGACCGTGCGACCGGGCATCCGGCCCCACTCGACCGGGCAGACCTCCACCACCGGCCGGTCGCAGATCACCATGCCGGCGGAGTGGATGCCCAGGTGCCGGGGGCGGTCGAGCACCTCGGCCGCCAGCTCGGCCACCAGCGGCGGGAGGGTGGCGGGGTCGTCCCCGCCGTCGGCCGCACCCGGATCGGACGAGGAGGCGGCGCCGGGCACACCGACGGCATCGGGCGGGGTGGCGTCCACCTCCGAGCGCAGGGCCCGGGCGGCCGCCCCCCGGTGCCCGCGGTCCACCCCGGCCGCCCACCGGTCGACCTGCTCGGGGGAGTAGCCGAGCGCCTTGCCCACGTCGCGGATGGCCGAGCGCGGCCGGTAGGTGATGACGTTGGCCACCTGAGCTGCGTGGCGGCGGCCGTAGCGCTCGTAGACGTACTGGATCACCTCCTCGCGCCGCCCCGACTCGATGTCGACGTCGATGTCCGGCGGGCCGTCACGGGCCGGCGAGAGGAACCGCTCGAAGAGCAGCCCGAGGGCGACCGCGTCGACGTTGGTGACTCCGAGGGCGTAGCAGACCGCCGAATTGGCGGCCGAGCCGCGCCCCTGGCAGAAGATCCCGAGCCGCCGACAGACCTCGGCGATGTCCCAGACCACCAGGAAGTAGCCGGCGTAGCCGAGGGAGCCGATGACCGACAGCTCGTGGTCGATCTGCGCCCAGGCCCCGGGCACCCGCTCGTGCCGGCGCTCGCCGTAGCGGCGGGTGGCACCGGCGTGCACCAGCTCGGCCAGGTAGCTCTGCTCGTCGTGGCCCTGGGGGACCGGGAAGTCCGGCAGCCGCGGCGCCACCAGGCGGAGGTCGAAGGCGCACTCCCCGCCCACCTCGGCCGCCCGGGCGACCACCCCGGGCCAGCGGGTGAACCGCCGCTCCTGCTCGGCGCCCGAGCGCAGGCCGGACAGTGGGGCGGCCGGCAGCCATCCCTCGAGCTCGGCCAACGGGCGCCGGGCGCGCACGGCGGCCAAGGTGGTGCAGCGCCGGTACCCGGCGGCGGTGGCGTAGTGGACGTTGTTGGTGGCCACCAGGTCCACCCCCGCACGGACCGCCAGGTGGGCCAGGGCGTCGTTGCGGGCCGCGTCGAGCGGGTCGCCGTGGTCCCACAGTTCGACCGCGAGCGAAGGGCGGCCGAACGCCTCGGCCAGCCGGTCGAGCTCCCGGGCCGCCGCCGCCGGCCCGGCCGACAGCAGGGCGGCCGGGACCGGGCCCTTGCGGCAGCCGGTCAGCACCCGCCAGTGGCCGCCGTGGGCGTCGGCCAGCGCCGCCAGGGTCAGTACCGGGCGCCCCTTCTCCCCCCCGGCCAGGTGGGCCTCGGCCAGCACGGTCGACAGTCGTCGGTAGCCCTCGGGGTCGCGGGCCAGCACCACGAGGTGGCTGCCGGACGGGTCCGGTTCCCCGGTCCGCGGCCCGGACGGGGCGAGCGTCACCTCGGCCCCGAAGACGGTGGGCAACCCGAACGCCCGGGCCGCCTCGGCGAAGCGGACCGCGCCGTAGAGGCCGTCGTGATCGGTCAGGGCCAGCGCGCCGAGGCCGAGCCGGTGGGCCGTCGTCACCAGCTCCTCGGGGTCGCTCGCCCCGTCGAGGAAGCTGAACCCCGAGTGGGTGTGCAGCTCGGCGTACCGGGCGCTCGCTGCCCCTCCCACTAGTCGTAGCGCCCTTCGAGCCACCAGCGACCCCGCTCGGCCGCCAGCAGGACCGCCTCCCCGCCGCCGTCCACCACCTGCAGGCGGGCCCGGCGGCGCCGTCCCGACCACCACCGTTCGCTGGCCGGCCAGGGGCCGGCCCATCCGCGCACCTGTCGCCAGGGGCCGCCGGCGATCGACAGCCGGGCCGGGGCATCGCTCAACAGGCCGGTGGCGCCCACCCGGACCGGACGCCCCGCCCGGTCGACCAGCTCCGCGGCCAGCGGGTCGCCCAGCACCACCATCGGGGAAGGTGGCGGCAGCCGACCCGGCCAGGGCGCGGGGGCCCGGCAGGCGGCCCGACCGGGGTGGCGGCCCTCGGGGCGGCTGCCCCACGGCACCAGTCGCCCGCGGTCGGCCGGGTCGCGACCTTCACCGAGCCGCCCGGTGAGCACGGCCTCGGGACCGAGCCTGGCCTGCAGGCGGGCCACCGCCCCCGCCGCCCGCAGGTCGCCGGCCGAAGTGCCCCCGAAGAAGCCGGCCTGCGGGGTGACGTCCGGCAGCTCGCCGCGCACCTCGCGGAGGCGGTGGCCGATCCGTGGGTCCCGCAGCCCGGGGAGCTCGCCGACCTCCGCCCTGGCCACCCGGTGGCACAGCACCGCCTCGCCGCCGAAACGGGCCAGCACGTGGCGGGCCGGCAGGGCGGCGAACTGGCCGAGGGTGTGGATCCCCAACCGCTGCAGGGTCACCGCCAGGTCGGGGCGGCGCAGGACGGCGAGCGACCACGACGACAGGAAGGTGGCGCTCCCCCCGGGGGGCACGATCACCCCTGCCCGGGCGGCCAGCAGGGCGGCGAACAACCCGTCGGCCGCCCCGATCTGCACCGGTCCGGCACCGTCGAGGGCCCCGATGACCGCCGCGCCGAGCTGGTCCACCAGCCTCGCCTCGCCGCCGAAGAACCGGCTGGGACCGCGTGCCGGCAGGGTGCAGCTCCCGAGGGCCACCGGCTCCACCCAGGGGCAGAGCTCGTCGGCCGCCCTCAGGACGAGTGAGAACCGCCTGGCCTCCTCCCCGCGCTCCCCCTCGTGCTGGAGGAGAGGACAGCACACCGCCACCAACCGGTCCACCGCCGAGCCAACCTCACGCCGTCGTGGCCGGGGCCGTCGTGGCCGAACGGGTGGGGCTCGCCGGACAGACCGGGCTCGCCGCGACCGACCCGTCGGACGACGGAAGCCAGAGCCGGTGGACGGCCGGCGACGCCGCCGGGTGCCTGGCGGCGGCCGCCACCGCCGCCAGGCGACCCTGGAGGTGGCCGTGACCCTCCCCCACCCCCTCCCATTCGGCGTCCCGCACCGTGAGGCTGACGTCCGGCCCGAACGGCCACCCACCGGCGTGGTCGACCAGCACCACCAGCGCGGTCCGCCGCTCCCGGGCCCGTGCGGCCAGTCGACGGGCGGCGACCGGCCTGGCGGCACCCGGTGGCCGCACCACCACCGCCTCCACCGCCCCCAGCAGCTCGCCGGTGGCGTCCGCCCAGGCGCCGGCCGGGCGTGGCACGAAGACCACCCGGCGGAGGTCGAGCCCGAGCTCGACCGCCGCCACCACCCCGGGGTCGGCCACCCCGACCGCGGCGCACCACCCGCCGGCGGCCGAGACGGTCGACAGCAGGGCCAGAGCCAGGGTGGTGGTGCCCCCGCCCGGGCTCCCGGCCACCAGGGTGGTGCTCCCCCTGCGCAGGGCCCCGTCGGGGAAGAGCGCTGCCAGGGCGTCCGGAAGGGGCAGCAGGCGTGAGGCAGCCGTGCTGACCGGACGGGCCCGGGCGGCCAGCTCGGCCGGCAGGTCCGGCTTGGCGCGCCCCCCCTGGTCGGTCGATACGAACATACGTTCGCACTATACCCACGGGCTGTGCCGGGCGCACCTGGCCCTCGTCGCCCCTTGGCGGACCCGGGCCGGGTGGTCGCTCAGGCGAGCGCGCCGCTTCCCCGACGTCCACTTCCACCGCTGCCCGTCGCGCACACCCGAGCGGCGGACGCCGACCGGTGCAGGCAACAGCGGCTCACTGGCGGCTCAGGGCCGCTCGGGCGGCGCCAGGTGCGGCATCGGACGGGCGTCGGGCAGCCCGGTCACCGTGGCGTAGACGTCCTCGGGCACCAGAGTGGGCGTGTCCTTGTTGAGCACCTCGCCCCGGAAGAACGCCGGCCGGAAGGCGGCGAATGCGAACATCGCCACGACGCCGACGACGAGGGTGAGGATGTCGATGATGAAGACGCCGCCCATGTGCCAGTGGGGCGGGAAGGTCATGTGCCAGCTGGTGTAGCTGTTCACCGGGTTCCAGTAGTGGTAGAGGCTGAACACGAGAGCGCCGAACAGCATCAGGCCGCCGAGCACCGGCAGGATGCCCCGCAGCCAGAGGTTGCGGGCGTTGGCACGCAGCGTGCGGCGGTAGTACCAGGCGGACGAGAAGCCGGTGAGCCCGTAGTAGAAGGCGATCATCACCCCGAGGGCCGACACCGAGTCGGCGATCACCGTGCCGGCCGAGATGTAGTTCATGACCACGTAGAGGACGATCGAGACGCCGCCCATGGCCACCGTCGAGACGGTCGGCGTCAGGTGCTTGCCGTGGATCCGGCCGAAGGCCTTCGGGATCGACTTGTAGGTCGCCATCGAGAGCGTGGTCCGGGCCGTCGGCAGGATCGTCGTCTGGGTCGAGGCGGCGGCCGAGCTCAGCACCATCAGCAGCAGCAGGTGGCTCAGGACGCTTCCGAAGCCCGAGGTGCCGAAGATGGCGTGGCCGAGCACCGACAGCACGTCACCTTGGTTGGCGGTGTTGCCCAGCCCGATGCCCTTGGTGCCGACGCCGGCGAACGACTGCACCGACAGCACGACCAGGGCGTAGGTGGCCAGCAGCACCAGGGTGGAGAGCACGGCGGCCCGCCCGGGCGTCTTCTCGGGGTCGGCCGTCTCTTCGTTGACCGACACCGTCGTGTCCCAACCCCAGTAGATGAACACCATCAGCAGCACCCCGTTGACGAAGGCCGACGGGCTCTCGCCGAACGGGTTGAACCACGACCAGCTCGGCGTCAGATGGCCCACCGGCGCCGAACCCGTCCCCACCTTCACCAGCGCCACGATCGACAGCAGGAGCAGCATGGTCAGCTCGATGCCGAGCAGCGCCTTCTGCATGTTGGCCGAGACCTCTATCCCCCGGTAACAGATGTAGGTCATGGCCACGATCCAGGCGATGCCGACCAACAGCACCCAGCCGCTACTCGGGTCCGAGCCGATGCCGTGGGCGTTGAAGAGGAGGAAGACGTACTGGCCGGCGATCTGGGCCAGGCTCGCCATCACGAGCACGTCGGCCGCCACGATCCCCCAACCGCCGGCCCAGCCGGTCCGGGGGCCGAAGGCTCGGGTGGCCCACGTGAACGTGGTGCCGCAGTCCGGGTCGGCCTTGTTCATCTCGTTGTAGGCGAAGGCGATGAACAGCATCGGGATGAAGGCCAAGATGGTGACGATCGGCGACTTGACGCCGATCGTCACCACCACGAAACCGAGGGTGGCGGCCAGGCTGTAGGCGGGTGCGGTCGAGGCGACCCCCACGACCGTGCTCGAGACCAGCCCGAGTGCGCCTCGCTTGAGGCCCTTGTCGGCCGCCGGGTTGACCGCCAGGACGCCCACAGCGAGCTCGCGGCCGCCGGGCGGGCCCTCGGCGGGGATCGTTGGGGTCGTCCCTTCGGTGGTCATGCTCGCACCCTCCCTCCCCGATTCCCGGCGCAACGGTCCCCTTTCCCGTCGCGTCGACCGCCCGGTTCGTCCCCGATTCTGCCTTCTTGCGTCGTATTTCGGCGTCGACGGAGGAACCTTGGTCGCGAACGGTACATGCTGTCGCCGGCCGCCGCACGATATGCGACGCCCGGCCACCCGTGGACCAGAATCCAGAGGTGGCGACATCGGGGACGGCTGGAGAACGGATCGGCCTCGGCACCATCGCCGCGCAGTGGGGCCGGATCGGCTGCACCGGGTTCGGCGGGCCACCGGCCCACATCGTCCTTCTCCGGCGACTGTGCGTCGAGGAGCGCCGGTGGCTCTCGGGCCAGGAGCTCGAGGACGGCATCGCAGCGGCCAACCTCCTGCCGGGGCCGGCCTCCACCCAGCTGGCCATCTACTGCGCCTGGCGGAGCGGCGGGCCCGTCGG
>DAHUYA010000114.1 GCA_027315445.1 Acidimicrobiaceae bacterium
CCCCTTTCCCTCCTTCCGATCCTTTCGCTCCTCGGATTCGTCCCTTTGGTCAACTCTAACTCTCTACTTTAGCTTCATCTCGATCTCACGTTGAGATTCAAACTGTTCCACCTGGACAGCTTCATGCAACAACCGTGCAACCAGCATCCGGGAGAATCCTGGTTCGGGCGTTGCCGGACCGGCAAGGGCGGACTCGACGGACGGAGGCGGAGGAAATGGCGGGCTGGAGGCGGATCTCTCTCGGGCTGGCGTCTGCGCTGGCGGTCGTGCCGGTGGTCACCGCAGGCGGGGCCATGGCCCTGGTCGAGTCGGGTGGCTCGGCGGCGGCGGTACCCCCGGCGACAGTCCTCGCGGCCCCGATGATCCCCGGGGGGGCCTTGCCGAAGGTGGTCGCCGGCGCCGGCGGTCGCGTCGGCTACGAGAAGTCGTCGACGAACTGGTCGGGGTACGTGGTCAAGGCCACCAGTGCCTTCACCGCCGTGAAGGGGGCGTGGGTGCAGCCGTCGGTGACGTGCTCGGGCACCGACACCATGGCCGGCTTCTGGGTCGGCATCGACGGCTACGGCACCACCACGGTGGAGCAGCTCGGCACGGCGGCCGAGTGCCTCAACGGCACCACGCCGACCTATTACGCCTGGTGGGAGATGTACCCCGGACCGGCCGAGCTGATCCCCCAGTCCGTGACGCCCGGCGACACTCTGAATGCCCGGGTCGTGCGGACAGGGACGAACTACCGGCTCGTCATGGTCAGCAGCGCCGGCTGGAAGTTCGCCACCACCAAGAGCTCGAGCAGCGCCGCGAACAGCAGCGCCGAGTGGATCGCCGAGGCGCCGTCGACCAGCTCGGGGGTCTCCCCACTGGCCGACTTCGGGAAGATGCACTTCGGCGGGGGCGAGGCGGCGGACGGCGGGTCCTACGCGCCGATCTCGACCTTCACGGCGGACAGCGGTCCGATCGAGGTGGTCATGACCAACTCCAGCGGGTGGGTGATCTCCCAGCCGACTGCTCTCTTCCCGAGTGGCAAGGGCTTCGCCGTCAAGTACAAGTGACCCGGGAGCGCCCAACGGGTAGCACCGCCCGGGCAGCACCGGTTCGGTGTCCGCCCGGCGGTCGGACCCGACCCCAGGGGGTGTGGACCGGGTGCCGGTCATCGGTTGGCAACAGCATTGCAACACGCCGCATGGACAATGGGGCCCGCTGGCGGATTGCCGGATCGGAGGGGGCTATCCGCCACCGCAGCGACCTCGGGCGGAGCGCCGCTGCGCGTGCGGTGGGCGGCCGGGTGAGCGGGACAGGATCCCGTCGACCCGGCCGCTTGCCGCGTCGGCACCCCCGGCGCCCCGGCGATCCGCCGGGGCGCCAACAGGTCCGCTACCGTGACCCGGTCCACAGGTTCGCCGTCTCCGACGAAGGGTGCGATCGATGATCAAGATGTCCGTCCTCTACCCGAAGACCGAGGGCGCCGCCTTCGACCACGACTACTACCGGGACCGCCACGTGCCGCTGTGCCAATCGACCTTCCAACCGACGCGGGTGGAGATCGACCGGGGCGTCGACGGGCCCTACGTGGCCGCCGTGCACTTCTTCTTCCCCTCCCTCGACGCGCTCCAGTCGGCGATGGCAGGCGACGGCACCAAGGCCGTGACCGACGACGTGGCCAACTACACCACCATCACCCCGGTCATGCAGGTGAGCGAGGTCGTCTGACCGTCAACGCCGGCGCCCGGCGGGGCGGGCGGCCATCAGGTTCGCCTCGAGCAGGTACTCGGGCGGCGTCCGCTCCACCTGCGAGTCGGCCCGGGCGAGGATCTTCTGCTCCTGGACCTCGTTGGGCACGGTGATCCAGAAGGTGTCGTTGACGATGCCCTCGAAGCAGAGGTCGGCGACCTCGGACAAGGGTGCGAAGGTGACCTCGAGCCCGGCCGCCTTCATCCGGTCGAGGTAGGGAGTGAGCGAGTCCCGGCCCTCCTTCGGCGGTGCTCCCGGCCGGTCGTAGCGAGCCGGGCGGTTCGCCCCGGGCCGCCAGATGCCCGTGTTGAGCATCCCCGGGGTGCGGGTCGACGGATAGAGCAGCGAGGCGCTCACCTTGGCGCCGACCTCGCGGAGCTGGCCCCACAGGCACTCGGTGATCGTGGTGACGGCCGCCTTGGTGGTCGCGTAGACGGCGCTGTTGACGAGGGGGGTGAAGCCCCCGTTGCTCGAGGTCGTGTTGACCACGTGACCCTCGACGTCCTGGGCCAGCATGGTCGGGACGAAGGCGTTGATGCCGTTGACCACGCCCATCACGTTGACGTCGAGCGACCACCGCCAGTCGTGGACGTGGTGCTCCCAGATCTGGCCCTCGGATCCGGACCCGATGCCGGCGTTGTTGCAGACCACGTGGACGGCGCCGTAGGCCTCGAGCGTGGCATCCCGGAGCGCCTCGACCGACTCGAGCGAGGTCACGTCGGTCACCATCCCGGTCACCTCGACGCCCTGGCCTCGCAGCTCGTCGACGCACCGATCGACCAGCTCGGCCACGACGTCGGCCACCACCACCCTCATGCCCTCGGCGCCGAACTTCTCGGCCAGGGCGCGGCCGATCCCCTGGCCGCCCCCGGTCACCACCGCCACCTTGCCGACGACGTCCTTCATGGCACCCCCTCACGCCCTCCGGCGGCCCGTGGCGGGACCGCGCCACGGTCCGGCGAGCCGGACGTCCTGTAGCCTGCGCCGAAGGATAGGTCCCGCCGCCACGGCAAGCAGGATGGCAAGGAGGAACGGGTGGTTGCAATCCTGGGGCAGTACTGCATCTATGTGAGCGACCTCGAGCGGGCGGTCGAATTCTGGGAGGGGGTGCTCGGCATCCCCGTACAGAGCCGCACCGACATCCCGGGGGTGAAGGAGGCGGTACTGCAGTCGCCGGCCGGCGGCAGCCGGCTGCAGCTCGCGCAGCAGCTCGAGTCCGAGGACCCGATCGACATGGGCAACGCCATGTGGAAGCTCTACGTCAACACCGACGACTGCCAGGCGCTGTACGACAAGGCCATGGCCGCCGGGTGTGAGTCGGTC
Source organism: Acidimicrobiaceae bacterium (assembly GCA_027315445.1). Lineage (GTDB taxonomy): Bacteria > Actinomycetota > Acidimicrobiia > Acidimicrobiales > RAAP-2 > DAHUYA01. Next base: position 3,052 of record DAHUYA010000114.1, read on the forward strand.
ACCCCACCGGCCCGGCTCGACCGCTGGCCGGTCACCATGGCCTACATAAAGGACTTCGACGGCTACCTGATCGAGCTGCTCGAGTACCACGAGGGCATGCCGCCCGGCGTGCCCGACCCAAAGAAGGTCACGGTCGAGTAGACGACCGCACCGGCGCGCCGGCGCCTCACCGACCCGTCGGGCGGGGAGGGCCGGCCGCCGTGTGGCGGGTTCCGGGGGGATCGACGGCGAAGGCGGCCGGCTCGCCCCAGCGCCCCGCGAAGACGAGCTCCTCGAGCGGTCGCCGCCGCACCGGGCCGTGGCCCCCCGCAGGGCGTCCCAGGGTGACGGTGGCGGTGACCGCCACCTCGTCGGGTATCTCGAGCAGTGCCCGCAGCTCCTCCTCCACCATCCCGTGGAACCCGGTCATCACACCCCCGTACCCGAGGGCGCGGGCGGCCAGCAGCAGGTTCTGGCACGCCGGATACACCGACGCCCCGTCCATCGGCGTCGGCTCCCGATAGCGGACGTAGCAGGCGAGCACGACCACGGGCACCCGCTCGAACTCCTCGACGTAGTGGGCCATCGTCCTGCGCATGCGGGCCTTCGGCGATCGCTCGTCCAGCCCCGATCCGGTGGTGTAGCCCTCGGCCCGCTCCTTCATCGCCCAGATCCGGCGGCCCGCCCGACCGAGCATCGCCTTGGCGGCGTCGGCGGTGGGCCCGTCGGTCAGCACCAGGAACCGGAAGGGTTGGCGGTTGGAGCCGCTGGGCGCCCGCGTGGCCGCGAAGAGCAGCGCTCGGAGCACCGCGGGCGGTATCGGCTCGTCGAGGTAGCGGCGGACCGCCCGGGTGGAGGTGAGCCCCTCGAGCAGCCCGACCCGGTCCTCGGGCAATGGCGTCGTCGCCAGGTCGCCGGGCTCGACATCGGCGGGCATGGACCGAAGGGTACAGGGGCCGCCCGAGATGCCGGTCCCGGTGATCGCGGACTAGAATCCGGTTCTCGACAGGTCCACCCGACCCCGGAGGTGCTCGTCCGGTGACCACCAACGCTCCTCGGCTCGGCTTCCCGGTCTTCGACGCCGACAACCATCTGTACGAGACCCGGGAGGCCCTCACCCGCTACCTGCCACCCGAGTACGAACGCGCCATCGACTTCGTCGACGTGCACGGCCGGACCAAGATCGTCGTCCGGGGGATGATCAGCGAGTACATCCCCAACCCCACCTTCGAACGGGTGGGCCGCCCCGGTGCCCAGGAGGAGTACTTCCGGATCGGCAACCCCGAGGGGAAGTCCTACCGCGAGATCATCGGCAAGGGCATCGACTGCCCACCGGCGTTCCGAGAGGCCGGGGCCCGGCTCGAGTTGCTCGACCAGCAGGGCGTCGACTACGCGCTCATGCTGCCGACCCTGGCCAGCCTGATCGAGGAGCGCATGCGCGACGACCCGGACCTCTGCGCGGCCGCCATCCACGCCCTCAACCGCTGGATGCTCGACGCCTGGCCCTACGCCTACCGTGACCGCATCTTCTCGACGCCGATCATCACCCCGGGGGTGGTCGAGAAGGCGATCGAGGAGCTCGAGTTCGTGCTCGGGCACGGCGCCAAGCTGATCCTCATGCGGCCCGCCCCGGCCTGGGGCTACCGCGGGCCGCGCTCCTTCGCCCTGCCCGAGTTCGACCCCTTCTGGACCCGGGTGGAGGAGTCGGGCGTGCTGGTCGTGCTGCACGCCTCGGACTCCGGCTACAACCGGTACACGAACGAGTGGGAGGGCAGCACCGGGGAGGCACTGGCCTTCGGCCAGCCCCAGCCCTTCTCGGCGTCGGTGCAGGCCGACCACCGCGAGATCCAAGACGCCGTCACCTCGCTCATCGCTCACGGCGCCCTGGCCCGGCATCCTCGGCTGCGGATCGCCCTGATCGAGAACGGCGCCGGCTGGGTGCCCTCGCTCCTGCGGCGCCTCGACCACGTCCACCGGACGATGCCCCAGGCCTACGCCGACGTGCCCTCGGCGACCTTCCGCCGGCACTTCTGGATGCACCCCTTCCACGAGGAGGACCCGCGGGAGCTGGTGGAGGTCCTGGGCGCGGGCCACGTCATCTTCGGCTCCGACTACCCCCACGTCGAAGGCCTGGCCGAGCCCGTCTCCTACGTGCGGGAGCTCGAAGGGCTACCCGAGGGCGACGTGGCCAGGATCATGGGCGGCAACATGATCGACCTGCTCGGCCTGAAGGTGCCGGCCGCCGCCTGACCTCCGCCCGGCCATGCCGCCGACCCCCTCACCCGACCGGTGGAGGGGCCCGGCCGGGACCGCCGCCGGCGGCCACCGCCACCGGCGGCCACCGCCCCCGAACCGCCCGGCGCCTCAGAGGTGCGCCGACACCCAGCCGGCGATGTCGGCGGCGGCCGACGACGGGTCCTCGAGCGGCCCGAAGTGACCCAGCTCGGGACGCTCGATCAGCACACCCTGCTCCAGCTCCCCCGCGATCTGGGCGGCGTGGGCGGCGGGGCTGAAGGGCTCCACCCGCCCGACCAGCACCGCCGCCGGCCGGCGGACCTCGGCGAGGGCCTCCCAGGCGCCGGAACCCGGAGCCCCCCGGAACACCTCGGCCTCGGTGGACGGACTGCAGCGCAGGGCGACCACACCGTCGCGGGGGCCGAACCCGCCATGGACGTAGGCGGCGAGGGCGTCAGGGTGGAGGGCGCTCAGCGGCGGCTTCCCGCCGTAGCGGTCGATGGCCGCCTGCAGCGACGGGAACGTCTCGCGCCGGCGGAGCGCCCCCTCGGCCATCGGGTTGGAGATGCCGGGCGGCAGGTCCCGGGCCGGGACGATGGCCGGGTCGAACAGCCACAGCGACCGGAAGGCGTCGGGGCGACGCGCCGACGCCAGCACCAGGGCGGCCCCACCCATGGAGTGGCCGATGCCGTGGACCCCGGAGGCGCCCCACCCCTTCATCTCGTCCACCACCGCCAGCACGTCGCCGGCCACCGACCCCCAGGCCAGGGGGGCTGACGGCGGCGTCTCGCTGGCACCGTGGCCCCGCAGATCGATCGCCAGGCAGCGGAACCGGTCGGTCAGGTGGCGGGCGACCGGCTGCCAGACCCGCCCGTGGAACCCGGTGGCGTGGGTGAACAGCAGGGTCGGGACGTCGCCGCCCGCCGGCCCGCCGAAGTCGTGGACGGCCAGCGTCACCCCGTCGCTCGACGGCACCATGTGGGTCGAGAGCGTCGCCGTCGGGTCCTCGGTCACGACCGCAGTGTAGGAAGGAGGAACGCCACTGCCAGCCGCGGCCCCGGAGGTGACCAGACGATGTCCGACCGTTCCTCGCCCCTCTTGGTGGAGACCATCGACCGCGTGGCCACCCTCACCTTGAACCGCCCTGAGGCCCGCAACGCCCTCGACGGGGCGCTGCGGGCCGCACTCTGGGACGCCGTCGGCCGGATGGGCGACGACCCCGGCGTGGACGTGGTCGTCCTCACCGGCGCCGATCCCGCCTTCTGCGCCGGCCTCGACCTGCGGGAGCTGGCCGCCGCAGGGCCCCCCGGAGCCGGGCCGCCCGAACCCGAGCGGCAGGCGGGCGGGCGCGGGGACGACGGGCTCTTCCGTTACTTCCCGCTCATCTCGAAGCCGATCATCGGCGCGGTCAACGGGCCGGCGGTGACCGGCGGGCTCGAGGTGGCCCTGCAGTGCACCTTCCTGGTGGCCTCCGAACGGGCCCGCTTCGCCGACACCCACGCCCGGGTCGGGGTGATGCCCGGCGGCGGGCTCACGGTCTACCTGGCCGAGTCGGTCGGCCTCCGCCGGGCGATCGAAATGTCGCTGACCGGCAACTTCCTCACGGCCGAGCAGGCCTACGCCCTCGGCCTGGTGAATCATGTGGTGCCCCACGACCGGCTGCTGCCCTTCGCCCTCGGCCTCGCCCGGGACATCGCCGGCAACGACCAGCAGGGGGTGCGCCGCCTCCTCACCCACTACCGCCAGCTCGCCGACGCAGCCACCGCGGCCGATGCCCACCGCCTCGAGGGCGACATGGCCGAGCGCTGGCTGGCGGCAGGCAGGCACGGCGGCCCCGCCGACCGCGACGTCCGGCGGCGAGCAGTCATCGAGCGCGGCCGGGCGCAGACGGCGGACCGGCCTGCCGCCGACGACCCCGCCCGTTGACACCGCCGGTCGGGGGCGCGACGCTTCTGTCGACATTTCGTATCCATTTTCGATATTTCGAATACGAGAGGGAGGCCTGTGAAGCTGGACCTGCTGTACGAGGTGGACGTCCCCAAGCCCTGGGGCAAGCCGCACCCCTACGGGCAGCGCGAGGGCGAGCAGCGGGCCTACCGCGAGGCGATCGAGCAGATCCGCCTGGCCGATCGCCTCGGCTTCCATACGATCTGGGCGGTCGAGCACCACTTCCGGGAGGGTCGGTCCCACTGCCCCGCCCCCGAGGTGCTGCTCGGCGCACTGTCGCAAGTCACCGAGCAGATCCGGCTCGGCTTCGGGGTGACCCTCACCCCCTTCGCGTTCACCCCGCCCCAGCGGATCGCCGAAAAGGTGGCGGCGGTCGACGTGCTGTCCGGCGGGCGGGTCGAGTGGGGCACCGGCCGCTCCACCCCGATGGAGCAGACCGCCTTCGGGGTCGACCGCGCCCTGTCCCGCCAGGACTGGGCGGAGGCCATCCGGATCGTGGTCGGCATGTGGGCCGACGAGTACTTCGAGTACCAGTCGGAACGCTTCACGTTCCCCCGCCGCATGGTCACCCCGAAGCCGGTGCAGGACCCGCACCCGCCGTGCTGGATGGCCGCCACCTCCGGCGACTCGGCCAGGGTGGCCGGCGAGAACGGCCTCGGGCTTCTCTCGTTCTCCATCATGCAGCCGCTCGACACCCTGGCCAAGGTGATCCGCGACTACCGGGCGGCCGGCGAGCACCCGACGCCGCTCACCTCGGTCACCACCAACAAGGTGGCCGCCTACACCCTGGTGCACTGCGCCGACACCATGCAGCAGGCGGCCGACAACGGGATCTGGGAGTCGGTGGGCTGGTGGTACCAGAACCTGGCCCAGTTCACCCTCGACTGGGAGCTTCCCCACCTCTCCAAGGAGGAGCAGGACGCCACCTTCCCGCTGCTCAAGCCGCTGATGGAGGGCGACGTCCCGATCGAGCACTTCCACGAGGCCGACATGCTGGTGGTGGGCGACCCCGAGCGCTGCCTGGCCAAGATGAAGCACTACGCCGACCTCGGGGTCGACCAGCTCATCTGCTACGTGCAGTTCGGCCACCACTCCCACGAGTCGGTGATGCGCACGATCGAGCTGCTCGGCAAGGAGGTGCGCCCCGAGATCGAGGCCTACCGGCCCGCCGCCACGCCGTGACCCGCCCAGCGCCGGTCGGCGCCCCACCCGACCCCGCGTCGTGACGCGGCCGGCCCTGGCCGCCACCCGGGCGGTGCAGGTCCTCAACTTCCTCACGGCCCGTCCGGCCGAGAGCTTCACCCTGTCGGAGATCGCCCGGGGCATCGGGTGCAACCCGGCCTCGACGCTCTCGGTGCTCCAGGCGCTGGCCGACGCCGACTACGTCCACCGCCATCCGAGCCACAAGACCTACTCGTTGGGCCCCGCGGTGGTGGCGGTCGGCGACGCCGCCCTGGCCCGCCACCAGGTGATCGACGTCGCCCGGGCCGAGATGCGGCTCCTGGCCGAAGAGTGCGCCTGCGAGTGCGTGGCCAGCGTGGTGGTGGCCGACGAGATCGTGCTGGTGGCCCTGGCCGGTCGGCCCCGCGCCCGCGGCGCCGACGTCCGGGTCGGACAGCGAGTCCCCATGATCCCCCCGCTCGGGCCGGTCTTCATCGCCTGGGCCGGTGACGAGATGGTGGACCGCTGGCTCGACGCCCTCGGGCCGGCCGGGGACGCCGCCGAGCGCGCCCACTACCGGGCCGCCCTGGCCTCGGTGGCCGAGCGCGGCTTCTCGGTCGGGCTCGAGTCGGGTGCACGGGCCCGGGTGGGGCGAGTCCTGGCCGAGCGGGCCGGCCTGGCGGCCGGCGGCCCGCCCGACCCGCAGGTGACCTCGCTGATCGCCGCCCTGCGTCACGACTACGAGGTGGTGGAGCTCGACGTCACCCACCGGCACCCGATCAGCAACATCGCAGCCCCGGTCTTCGGGCCCGAGGGCCACGTGGTGCTCGCCCTCACCCTCCACGGTTTCGGCACCGTGATGGACGAGGAAGCCACCCGCCGGACCGCCGAGCGCCTGCTGTCCACCACCGCGCTGGTGACCCGGCGCACCGGGGGACGGGCCCCCGCCCGCTACCGGCTTCCGACCGCCGGCTGATCGCCGCCGGGTGTCGTGGCGGCGACGAGCCCGGCCAGCCGCGGGGCGGCCTCCGCCAGCCACCGGTCGACCACCTGGTCGAGCCGGTCGAGCTGGTCCTCGGTGACGTACAGCCCGCGGGTGGGCATGGCGGCCCCGATCTCGAGCAGGACCGGGCGGAGGTGCACCTCCACCGCCAGGGCATGCTCCGGACCGGCGCCGAGCATCACCGGCACCACCGTCACCCCCGACAGGCCGGTGGTCGGGTACCAGTCGAGGAACGACTTGAGCAGCCCGGTGTAGGACGCCTTGTAGGTGGGCGAGGCCACGACGGCCAGCCGGCAGGCGGCCAGGCCCTCCACCGCGGCCCGGACGGCGGCGTCGGTCGGGTCGAACAGGCGGCCCCCCAAGTCGGCCAGGTCGACGACCAGCCGGTCCGAGGCGTCGAGGGCCGCCGCTCGGGCGGCCGCCCCCGCCACCGCCTCGGCCACCGCCAGGGTGCGCGACCGCGGCCTGGGGTTGCCGACGACCAAGCCGACGGCGCTCATCCGAGCCGGGGGACGATCTGGGGCAGGTCGAGGCTGGTGCGGATCCCGGGCTCGGCCGCGCACAGGTAGGGCACGGCGTTGACCGCCCGGTTGGCCGTGAAGCCGGGCGAGGTCTCGGCCATCCGCTCGAGCGGCACCGCGAACCGCAGGTCCACCTCGAGGGGGGCGTCGCCTTCGACCACCACCCGCCAGCCGGTCGCCCCCAGCTCCCACGCCGGCTCGAGCTCGGTCGTGCAGTACCAGTTCGCCCGGAAGGTGAGCAGCGGCCGGCCCCCCCGCCAGCCGGTGACCGCCATCCGCTGGGCGGCCACGGTGCCCTCGGGGATGCGCCCGGCGGCGATGTCCACCGTCCTGCGCGCCACGGCCACGTCGCCGCTCGCCGTCACCGAGTCGAGCGGCAGGGAGAGCGCCTCGGCCGTCAGCTCGAGGGAGGGGCCGAAGCTGGCCGCCCCGTGGGCCCACCGCCCCGGGTCGAAAGCCGCAGGGTCCCGCCCGAAGCCCATCAGCTCGAACAGCAGCACCGG
>DAHUYA010000197.1 GCA_027315445.1 Acidimicrobiaceae bacterium
GTCAAGGGTCATCCGGGACCGCCGCCGGGAAGACCGCCGGTGGCGGCTACGTTGACCGGCACATGACCGACGCCGTCACCGCCGACTTCTGGTTCGATCCCATCTGCCCCTGGGCCTGGATCACGTCCCGCTGGATGCTCGAGGTGGAGCAGGTCCGGCCGGTGACCACCCGCTGGCACGTGATGTCGCTCGCCTACCTCAACCTGAAGGAGCACGGCGGCGAGGGCCTCACTCCCGAGTACCTGAAGCGGATGGAGCGGGCCTGGGGACCGGTACGCATCTGTGCGGCCGCGGCCGCCCAGCGCGGCGAGGAAGTGCTGCTGCCCCTCTACACGGCCCTCGGCATCCGGTTCCACCACCAGCAGCGGCGCGACGCCGAGGCGGTGGCCGAGGCGGTGGCCGAGGTCGGGCTCGACCCCTCGGTGCTCGACGCCGCCACCAGCACCGAGTTCGACCAGGCGGTGATCGACTCCCACCGCCGGGGCATGGAGCAGGTGGGCCTCGACGTCGGCACGCCGGTGATCTCCCTGCAGGGCAACGCCTTCTTCGGCCCCGTGGTCACCCCGATCCCCCGGGGGGAGGCGGCCGGGCGGCTCTGGGACGGCGTGCTGCTGGTCACCGGCACCGACGGTTTCTTCGAGCTCAAGCGCACCCGCGACCGGCAGCCCAGCTTCGAGTAGCAGCCCGGCCTACGCTGCCGGGCCGTGCCCGGCCCGCAGACGACGCCCACCCTGCGCTACGGCGTGGTGGGCACCGGGTTGATGGGGCTCGAGCACCTCCGCAACCTCCTGGCGCTGCCCGGGGCGGCGGTGGTTGCGGTCGCCGATCCCCACCCGGCCTCGAGGCGGGCGGCCCGGTCCACGGTGGGCCACGGGCAACGGCTCCGCGAGTTCGAGGACCACCGGGCGATGCTCGAGTGGGGCGGCTGCGACGCCGTCGTGGTGGCCACCCCCAACATGACCCACGCCGAGGTGCTGCTCGACGTCCTGCGCCACGACGTGCACGTGCTGGTGGAGAAGCCCCTCTGCACCACCGTGGCCGATTGCCGGCGGGTGGCCGAGGCGGCGCAGGGCCGGCGGCGGGTGGTCTCGGTCGGCCTCGAGTACCGCCACATGCCCCCGGTCGCCCGGCTGGTGCGTGAGGTGCGCCAGGGCGCCGTGGGAGCGGTCCGGATGGTGGCCGTGCGCGAGCACCGCTTCCCGTTCCTGGCGAAGGTCGGCGACTGGACCCGCTTCAACCGCAACACCGGCGGGACCCTGGTGGAGAAGTGCTGCCACTTCTTCGACCTGATGAACCTCCTGGTCGGTGAGCGGCCGCTGCGGGTGATGGCCTCGGGAGCCCAGGACGTCAACCACCTCGACGAGCGCTACGACGGAGAGCGGCCCGACATCCTCGACAACGCCCTGGTGATCGTCGAGTACCCGGGTGGCGCGAGGGCGTCCCTCGACCTGTGCATGTTCGCCGAGGCCAGTGCCAACCAAGAGGAGCTGAGCGTGGTGGGCGACCTGGGCAAGGCGGAGGCCTTCCTCCCGGGCTCGGTGTTCCGCCTCGGGCGGCGCGGCGACGGCCCGGGGGGGGTGGTCGAGGAGGTGGTGGCCGACGAGCGCATCCGTCACCAGGGCCTCCACCACGGGGCCAGCTACGTCGAACACCTGTTGTTCCTCGAAGCGGCCCGGGGTGGCGGGGCAGGCGGAGGAGGCGGCAGCGCCGTGAGCCTCGACGACGGGCTCTGGAGCGTCGCCATGGGGGTGGCCGCCCAGACCTCGATCGCCGAGGGTCGGGTGGTGGCGATGGACGAGGTGCTCGCCGTCCGATGAGCCGGCGGCCGCGACGACCGGGCGAGGGCGGTCAGCGGCTACGCCGGCGGAGCGCCCGACGCAGGACGGCGTCGTAGGCGTCGAGGCCCTCGCGGTAGAGGCGGGACTCGGGCCCGGACGCGATCCCCACCCGCTCGGGGACGACGCCCCAGATCGGGACCCGCTGACCGGTCCACCACTCGATGGTCGCCTCGAGGTCGTTGGTGCCCAGGCGGGCGGCGCAGATCACGACCCCCCGCGGCGTCTCGTCGCCAACCATCTCGAGGGTGGCGACCACCCGTGAGTACTCCACGCCGCCGGCCCGGGTGGGGATCACCACGGCGTCGGCCCGCTCGAGGGCCGCCCGGACGATCCGCTCGTCGCCCGGCGGGGTGTCGACGACCACCAGGCCGTCCTGGCGGGACATGGCCCGGGCCACGGTGCGCTCCGAGGGCGCCTCCACCAGCTCCACCAGCTCGATCGGGCGCTCCTCGAACCACTCGGCCGAGGATGCCTGGCGATCGGCGTCGACCAGCACGACCGGGTCGTAGCCGGCCGCGGCGGCCGAGGCGACCAGGTAGACGGGGGTGGTCGTCTTGCCCACTCCCCCCTTGACATTGCTGACGACGATGTTCATCCCCCCGGACGATACCGGGAGCGGCGCCCCGGGGGACCCTTGGGACGGCCCGGCCCCCCTCGGGAACCCAACCACCCCCTTAAGTGGCACCCCGAAGACGCCGATACACCCACAGGAGGTGGTGGTTCGGTGGGCAGGTCGGTGCCGCCAGTGGCGCCCCCAGCCCGTTGAGCTCGACGCGCGGCCGGCGCCCCACGACCTCTGGTCTCCGGCGTCGGCCGGGAGGGGCAGGCGCCGCGCCTGAGAGGTGCGCGACATGCTGGCCGAGACCGGTACCACCGAGGGTGCTCCCCCCGCGGGCGCCCCCGCCGCCGATGGCGTCTCCGCGGCCGAGCGGGCCGCCGCCCTCGACGGGCTCTGGCAGCAGTTCATCGCCACCAGGGACGACACCGCCCGGCGGCAGCTGGCCGATCTGTACTTCCCGCTGGTCAAGCACATGGCCCGGACCATGCGGGCCAACCTGTCCCGGCGGGCCGAGCTCGACGACCTCGAGGGGTACGGGTCCGAGGGCCTGCTCGACGCCATCGACCGCTACGACCCGGCCCGCGGCATCCGCTTCCCCACCTTCGCCGCCCACCGCATCCGGGGGGCCGTCATCGACGGTCTGCGCAGCGCGGACTGGGCGCCCCGCAGCGTCCGCCGGCGGGAGCGGGACATCGCCCAGAACCACGCCTGGCTGAGCAGCACCCACGGCCGGGCGCCCACCGAGGAGGAGGAGGCGGCGGGCCTCGGGATCAGCGTCGACGCCCTCCGGACCCGCAAGCAGCAGATCGCCGCCACCCGGGTGGCCTCCATGGAGGAGCAGTCCGGTCCCGACCGGGCCGGCGGGATGGAGCCCCCGGACAGCTCGGAGGAGCCACTCGCCGTCTACCTCACCAACGAGATGAGCGAGGCGGTGCGCGAGGCCCTGCTCCGGCTCGACGAGCGGGAGCGGGTGGTGGTCACCCTCAGCTTCGACGGCGGGCTCACCCTGGCCGAGATCGGCGAGACGCTCGGGGTCACCGAGAGCCGGGCCTGCCAGATCCGGGCCCGAGCCCTCAGCCGGCTCCGGGCCTACTTCCGTTCGCAGGGTCTGGCGCCCGGCTGAACCGCCGGCACCCCCGCCGGGACGGCGAGCCGCTGGCGCCACCGCAGGGCCCCGGCCGCAGCGACGGTGCCGGCGGCCGAGAAGGCCCCGGTCAGCACCACCACTGGGACCCAGGCGCCGAGGTCCGAGGGGAGCGCCACCGCCACCGGCAGGATCACCGCTCCGGCGCCCACCAGACCACCCGCCAGTGCCGGCAGCCCGTGGCGCCGGGCGGGCGGGCGCCACCGCCGGCATCCCGCCTCGCGCCTCCGGGCCGCCGGTGCCGCCACCTCCTCCCCGAGGTCCGCCACGAGCGCGTCGGCCTCCTCGTAGGTGAGGGCCGGCAGGGCACGGTCCGTCCGGTCGAGGAACTCGGCGTAGTCGAGCTCGTCGGCCGCGTGCGCCCGGGCGATCACCCGGAGGACCCGCTGGCGCTCGGCCGAGGGCACCAACCGGTCGAGGTCGCCCACCACCGCCGCCAGTTCGCCCCGGGTGCGGGCGGCGGCCACCCCCTCGAGCCGGCGCTCGAGCTGGTCCGAGGTCCCGAAGCGCCCCTCGTCGGCCGCGGCCGACAGCAGCCCGAGGGCGGCCGTCCGCTCGCGCTCCCCCACCCGGCGCCCGGCGGGCTCGGCTGGTACGGCGGCCGGGTGTCGACGTCCCCTCATGCCGCCGGCTCACCCTCGATCAGCCGCCGGGCCCGGGCCCGCTGGCCGGAGCGCAGGGCGGCCACCGCCGCCGGGTCGAGGGGCAGGCTCGAAGGTGGCCGCCGGTGGACGCCCACCCCCCGCCACGTGGCGGGCAGCGAGTACACGAAGGCCAGCACCCTGGCCACCACGAGGTAGATCTCGGCCGGGATCTGCTGGCCGACCTCGCACACGGCGAAGAGGTAGCGACTGAGCGGGGGGTCCTCCACCACCGGCACCTGGTGCCGGGCCGCCTCCTCACGGATGCGGGCCGCCACACCGTCGACCCCCTTGGCCACCACCCGCGGCGCGAAGCCGCCACCTGCGTCGTAGCGCATGGCGACGGCGAAGTGGGTCGGGTTGGTGACCACCACGTCGGCCGTGCGGACCGCCGCCATCATCCGCGAGCGGGCGATCGAGTACTGCCGCTTCCGGAGCTCGGCCCGCATCGCCGGGTCGCCCTCGGACTGGCGCCGCTCGTCCTTCACCTCGTTCTTGGTCATCTTGAGGGTCGACTGCAGCCGGTGGCGCTGGACGGCGTAGTCGGCGATCCCGAGCGCCAGTCCCACCGCGGCCAGGGAGCGCACGAAGCCGACCAGCGAGGAGGCGGTGAAACCGAGCACCGGGGCCAGCCCGACCGGCGAGGTGCCGGCCAGGTGATGGAACAGGCTGACGGACACCTGGTAGCCGAGCCCCGCCAGGATGGCCAGCTTCAGCAGCTGCTTCACCACCTCCCACAGGGTGTTGGGCGAGGCCAGGCGCTTGACGCCCGCCGCCGGGCTGATCCGGTTGAGGCGGGGCCGGGCCGCCTTGGTGGCGAAGCCGAAGCCGACCTGGGCCACGTTGACCAGCACCCCGACCGCCATGAAGACCAGGGCCACGGGCACCACGATGGTCAGCACGTCGAGGAGGGCCGGGCCCACCACACCGAGGGCGCCGGCCACCGTCGGGTGGTCCATCACGTTGCGGGCGGCGCCGGTGACCGCGAGGACCCGCCCCTCTGCGCTGGAGAACAGCCACGGCACGACCACCGTCGCCACCAGGATGGCCATCCAACCGCCGATGTCGGGCGAGCGGGCGACCTGTCCTTCTCGGCGAGCCTCGCTCCTGCGCTTCGGAGTGGGCGGCTCGGTGCGCGAGTGCTTGTCCGAGGCGGCCATCTCAGCCCCCGAACATCCGAGCTCCGTCGCCGAGGGCCCGGGTGAGGAGGCTCCCGAGAAAGCCGGGCACCACCGAGATGCCCACCGCTGCCAGCACCAGCACCAGGAAGACCTGCAGGGGGAAGCCGAGGATCCACACGTTGACCTGCGGGGCCGCCTTGGCCAGCATGGCGAGGACGATCTGCGCCCCGAAGAGCACCGCCAGGATCGGGCAGGCGATCTCGAGCGCCGAGGTGAAGAAGGTGGCGAGGTCGACGGTCACCACCGAGGCGACCCGCCCGCTGACCGCCAGGGAATAAGCGGGAGCGGCGAAGGAGTGCACGAAGCCCTGCACGATCACCAGGTACCCGCCGCTGGCGAACAGCAGGAGGACGGCGACCTGCTCGTAGAACTGGCCCATGATCGGGGTCTGCTGGAGGGTGAGGGGGTCCTCCGAGGGCGGCAGGGTGAGGCCGCCGCCAAGGTCGAGCAGGCTGCCGGCGGCGGTGATGGCCGACAGCAGCAGGTTGACCACGAAGCCGATGCCCGCCCCGGTGACCACCTGCACCACCACCGAGCCCGCCAGGCCGGCCGTGGTCTGCGGCAGGTCGGCCGCCGGGATGCCGGGGGCGACCATCAGCCCGAGGCCGAGACCGATGGCCACGGTGACCGGGGTCGGGATCACCGCCCGGTTGCCGAACGGCGGGACGACGAAGAGCCAGGCGACGGCGCGGGCGGTCGCCAGCAGCAGGGCGATCAGCCAGGGGGCGTCGACCGGGACGGTCACCCGCTCATCCGGAGCCGAGCAGTTGGGGCAAGCTGTTGAAGAGCTGGTGCACGTAGCCCACGAACTGGCCGAGCATCCAGTGCCCCGCCACCCCGAAGACGATCCCCACCACCACCAGCTTCGGGACGAAGGTCAGGGTCATCTCCTGGATCATGGTCACCGACTGGAAGATCGAGATCAGCAGACCGACCAACATGGCCGAGAGCAGGATGGGCGCGGCGATCTTGGCCGTCGTCAACATGGCGCTCGAGGCCAGGTGGAGGGCGACCTGCTCGTTCACCGGGGCCTCACCGGAAGCTGGTGACCAGGGACTGGGTGACCAGCACCCAGCCGTCGACCAGCACGAAGAGCAGGAGCTTGAAGGGCAGGGAGACGAGCGTCGGGGGCAGCATCACGATGCCCATCGACATGATGGTCGCCGACACCACCAGGTCGATGATGAGGAACGGCACGAAGATGACGAAGCCGATGATGAAGGCGGACTTCAGCTGGGTGAGGAGGAAGGCCGGGATGATGGCCGACAGGGACGCCTGCATCGGCTTGGTGGGGTGCTGGTGCGCCGCCCGGGTGGTCAGGGCCAGCTCTTCCTGGCCGGTCTGCTTGAGCATCCACTGCTTGAGCGGCACCTCGGCCCGGTCGAACGCCACGGTGGCGCTCACCTTCCCGTGGAGATAGGGCTGCAGGCCGTCGTGGTTCATGGCGCTCAGGGTGGGGGCCATGAGGAACAGCGAGATGAACAGGGCGACGCCCACCAGCACCTGGTTCGGCGGGGTGGTCTGGAGCCCCAGTGCCTGGCGGGTCAGGCCGAGCACGATGATGATCCGGGTGAAGCCGGTCATGAGGATCAGGATCGACGGGGCGACCGCCAGCACCGTGACGGCCAGGATGATGAGGATGCTCGAGGTCGGCTTCTGCAGGCTCTTGCCGAAGTTCAGCGTCACCTGACTGGCCGTCAGCAGCAGCCCGGGCACGTTCAGCACGGGACGCGCTCAGCGCCGGGCGGTGGCATCCCGCAGCGCCTGCAGGAAGGTGGGCCGAGCGACCCGCTCGCCGAAGGGGGCCCGGGCGAGGCGCCAGCCACCGGCGGTGGCCGTCGCCGGGCGACCGAGGACCCGGGCCAGCCCCGGGAACCCGGCGCCGGCGCCGGGAAGGCCGTCCGCGCCGGATCGCCACAGGCCGCCGTCCCGACCCGAGGCGGCCAGTTCCGCCACCGGGTGCTCCCCCCGGGCCGCCGCCGGCGGCTCGAGGGGCGGCCCGTAGACCGGGACCGCCTCCCCGTGCTGCTCGGGCGGGTCGCCCCCGTCGAGGAAGGTGATGGTGGTGCCCGCGATGCCCACCAGCACCTCACGGTCGCCCCAGCGGACGGCGGCGATCGACAGCCCCTTGCCGAGCGATTGGCGGCTGAGGACCACCAGCTGCTCGCCCGAGGAGCGGCGGGCGGCCAGGCCCCCTTGGCGTCGACCCCGGCCGAGGAGCTTGCTGAACCCCCAGATGCCGCCGACCACCACCACCAGGCCGACCACCATCTGCAGGAGCACGTGCCCGACCGAGATGTCGGGCGCGGTGGTGCCGTGGGCGGCGGTCCGTGCAGCGCCGTGGGCGGCGTGGTGGGCGGCCGTCAGCACGACCCGACCCAGGCCCGGCGCGCCCTCGCCGGTGCTCACGCCGGTCGCCCCTGACGAGCCCCCTCGGCCCCCACCACCGTGTCGATCTGCACGCCGAGCTCGGCGTCGTCGATCACCACGATGTCCCCCCGGGCGAAGAGCGTGCCGTTGACCAGCACGTCCACCGGGCTGTTGCGGGTCCGGTCGAGCTCGATGGTCGAGCCGGGCCGGAGCGCCAGCAGGTCGCGCAGCGGCAGGCGGGCCCGCCCCAGCACCACCTCCACCTTCAGCTCCACGTCGTGGAGCAGCTCGATGGTGACCGGAAGCTCCGGTGCGCCCGCCGGTTCGGCGTCGGTCGCCATCCCGACCCGCATCTCGGCGCCGCCGCCCATGGGCACCGCTCCGGCGTCGGCCGTCCCGACGCCGGCCCCCGGCTCGGGACCCGGCTCGGGACCCGGTCCCGAAGCCGGCCCGGTCGCCGCTGCGGCCATCTCGTCGCTCATTGCGCCTCCTCCCTCCGGCTGGCGAGCCTGCAGGCCAGCCCCTTGCCCCGTTCGACCAACGTGCCCTTCCCGAACAGCACCCCGCCGACGACCACGTCGAGGAGGGTCTCGCCCTCCCGGGCCAGTTGGTGGAGCGGGATGACGTCGCCCGGCCGCAGCTCGACCAGCTCGGTGGGGCTGAGCCCGATCGGGGGGTACCCCACGGTCAGCTCGACCGGCACCCCCATCAGGCGCTCGTGGAGCTGGGGCGGAGGTGCGCCGCTCTCGCCGGCGTCCGCCCGCTGCAGCCGCTCGAACGCCTCGAGGATCGGGGTGGCCGCGGTGAGCGGCATCGTCAGGTGCACGGCGTGGGGGTCGTGGTCGCCGATCGCCACCTGCAGCTCGACCCGCAGGCACATCTCCCCCGGCCTCGATGCCTGGACGAACATCGGGCTACTGACCTTCTGGGTCGCCCCGGACCGGAGCTCGATGAAGGCGTTGAAGGCCGGGGGGACCGCCGCCAGCATCTCGTCGGCGATGTCGGACACCAACCGGGTCTCGATGTCGGTGAGCTTGGGGCGGTCGGGCGACGACTTGCCGTCGCCGCCGAGGTACACGTCGACCAGCTGGAGCGACAGGGGCACCGGGAGGTGCAGCACGAATCGGCCCTCGAGCGGCAGCACGGAGGCCGTGGCGAGGAAGGTCGGGTCCGGGAGCTCGGCTGCGTGCTCCTCCCAGGTGACCTGGTCGGTACCGGACAGGCTGACGTGGGCCGGCTGCCGGAGGGCCGAGCCGAGGGCGCTGCCGATGCGGTGCGCCATCGTCTCGAGCACCGGGTGCAGCCGACGGATCCGGGCGCGGTCGATCGCCTCGTGGCGCTCGAAGTTGAACCGGTGGACCCGGGAGTCCCCCTGCTCGATGAGCGTGCTGCCCCTCACGACCCGACCTCCTCGCCCGACCGCCGCCGCTGCATCAGGCGTTCTCGAGCGCCTGGATGACGGCCTGGGCGGTGGAGATCACCTTGGTGTTCGCCGTGTACGCCTCCTGGGCCACGATCAGGTTGGTCAGCTGGTCGCCGAGGTTCACGTTCGACTGCTCGAGCTGTCCGTCGAGCAGCGCCCCCCGGGCGCCGGTGCCCGGCGTGCCGACCTGCGCCTGTCCCGAGTTGGCGGTGGCCGAGAAGAGCCCCTGGCCCTGGTCGGAGAGACCGCCCGCGTTGGAGAAGCTCGCCAGGGCGATCTGGCCGAGCGTCTCGGTGTTGCCGTTCGAGAAGGCGCCGGTGATCGTGCCGTTGCCGCCGATGCTGAAGCTCTCGAGCGAGCCGGCCGGGTACCCGTTCTGGCTGGCCAGCTGCAGGGTCTGCGAACCGGCGAACTGGGTGACGGCGGTCGGGCTGCTCGGCGCCGGGAAGACGATGTTGATCGTGTCTCCGGCGGGGAACGAATACCCGGCCGGCATCGTGCCGACCGGCAGCGACAGCGACCCGTCGGGGTTGGTCGTGGCGCCGGTGATCGACGAGACGGCGCCGGTCGTCGGGTTGAAGGTGACGGTGGGCGGCGTGGACCAGAGTTGGTCGGCGCCGCCCCCCGGGTTCGGGACGGTCCCCTGCACCGTCCACGCGTTGGCCGTGCCGGCCACCCCGGTGAACGTCAGGGTGATCGGCACCGCGGTGCCCTGCCCGTCGTAGGCGTTGAGGGTCACCTGCGCCGTGGGCGGGGTCGTGCCGACGCCGTTCCAGGCGGGGAGGTTCCCCTCCAAGGTGATGGCCGAGGTGGCCGAGGCGGGGATCGTCTCCCCGGTCGGGATGACGATCCCGGTCATCGGGGCGGTG
This sequence comes from Acidimicrobiaceae bacterium, assembly GCA_027315445.1. Classification (GTDB taxonomy): domain Bacteria; phylum Actinomycetota; class Acidimicrobiia; order Acidimicrobiales; family RAAP-2; genus DAHUYA01. The sequence continues at coordinate 10,026 of DAHUYA010000197.1, forward strand.
GTATTGACCGCCCCCGTGTTCGAGGCCTGCCAACCCATGACGAGGCCGCCGTTGAGCGTCGCCAGGTTGCCGTTGGCGTCGACCGTCAGGCTGCCGTCTCGCGTGTAGAGCTGCTGGCCACCCTGGTCGACCACCAGGTAGCCCCCACCTTGGATGGCCACGTCGAGGGGGTTGCCGGTCTGCGCCAGCGAACCCTCCTGCAGGTTGTACTGGATCGCCCCGACCTCCACACCGGAGCCGACGGCGATCGGGTTGATGCCGGCGCCGCCGCCGCCG
>DAHUYA010000210.1 GCA_027315445.1 Acidimicrobiaceae bacterium
CTGGCCAGCCTGGTCGGCGGCTTCGCCCAGGACACCGCCTGGCTCACCACCGCCCGTGCGGTCCAGGGGCTGGGCGGGGCGGTGCTCTCGCCCGCCACCCTCACCCTGATCGTCACCACCTACCAGGGCCCGAAGCTGGCCCGGGCGCTCGGCGCCTGGAGCGCGATGGCCGCCGCCGGCGGCGCCGCCGGCTCGATCCTCGGTGGGGTGCTGACGGCCGAGCTGTCGTGGCGTTGGGTGCTGTTCGTCAACGTGCCCATCGGAGCGGCCACCGTGCTGCTCGCGGGCTGGCTGCTCACCGAGAGCCACCAGCCCGACCATCGGCGGGCCCTCGACCTGCCCGGGGCGATCACGGTGACGGCCGGGCTGGCACTGCTCGCCTACGCCATCGTCGGCACCGACATCACCCCCTGGGGCTCGGCCAGGACGCTGGGCCTGCTCGGCGGCGGCGCCGTCCTGCTCGGTGCCTTCCTGCTCGTCGAGGCGAGGTTGGCGACCGACCCGCTGGTGCCGCTGCGGCTGTTCGCCTCACGGGCGCTCTCGGGGGCCAACGCCGTGATGCTGCTGGTGGGCGCGGCCTTCTTCTCGATGTGGTACTTCCTCTCCCTCTACCTCCAGAACGTGCTCGGCTACAGCCCCCTGCGCGCCGGTATGGCCTTCGTCCCGATGTCGGTCACCATCATCGTCGGGGCCCAGCTCAGCTCCCGCCTGGTGAGCTCGCTCGGGGCCCGACCGCTCCTGCTGGCCGGGACGGTCATGGGGGCGGGCGGCTTCTGGTGGCTGTCGGCGATCGGTCCTGCCAGCCACTACTGGCCGACCATCGTCGCCCCCGGGTGCCTGGTCACCTTGGCGCTCGGCATCCTCTTCACCCCGCTGGCGGCCGCCGCAACCGCCGGTGTGGCCCGCAACCAGGCCGGGCTCGCGTCCGGGGTGCTCAACACCTCGCGCCAGGTCGGCGGGTCGATCGGTCTGGCGGCCCTCGCCACCGTGGCCACCGACCGCAGCCGGGGACTGCTCGGCACAGGGCACACCGTGTCGGCGGCCACCAGGACCGCGCTCTCCCACCAGGCGTTCACCGCCGGTTACGGCCGCGCCTTCGAATGGGCGGCGCTGTTGCTGGCCGCGGCCTTCGTGGGTGCCTTCATCGTGCCGGCGGCCCGCCGGCGGCCCGGTCCCGAGCGTGCCGATGGCGCCGAGCTCGGCCACCAGGCCGGGTCGTCGGGCCCCCCGGCCGCCGCACTCGGCCTCGAGCAAGCCTGAGGTGCCCGGACCGCCGCCCGCCGGCCCGGCCGGGACCGGCCCGGTCGACCCCCGGGGTGGCACTCTCGAGACCTCGACCCTGCTCCGGCGACTGCCCGGCGTCGAGCGGTGGGAGCTCGAATTGGTGGCTCGCGAGCTGCTCACGCCCTCGATGGTCCGCCTCTGGCTCTCCGGCCAGGGTCTGGCCACCCTGCGCCACCGGCCGGGTCAGGACCTCATGTTCGCCGTGCCGGCCGGAGTGGGCGGGCACTTCAGGCGCCGCTACACCATCCGCCGGCTCGACCGGGCAGCCGGGGCGGTGGCCGTGGACGTCTTCCTTCACGGCGATGCCGAGGGCCCCGGGGCCGCCTGGGCGTCGGCCGCCTCGACGGGAGACCGGGTAGAGGCACTGGGGCCGCGGGGCAAGGTCGTCGTGGACGAGGTGGCCGAGTGGCACCTCTTCGCCGGTGACGACGCCGCCCTGCCGGCCGTCTTCACCATGGTCGAGTCGCTCCCGGCCGGCGCCACCGCCCTGGTGATCCTCGAGGTCGGGGGCCACGACGACGAGCAGGACCTCTCCCTACCCGGCGGGGCAGGCCAGCGGCTCGACTGGCTGCACCGGCACGATCGCCGGCCCGGCGAGGGGGCGGCCCTGGCCGAGGCGGTGGCGGCCCTGCCACTGCCCCCGGGCCGGGGGCACGCCTACCTGGCCGGAGAGCTCGCCGCGGTGGCGTCGATGCGGACGGCGTTGGCCGAGCGCGGCCTCCAGCCCCCGCAGATCTCGGCCAAGGCCTACTGGCGGCGCGGGGTCGCCAATGCCGCCCACGGCGAGCCCGGGGGCGACTGACCCCGCCCCGGCGGCTGCTGCTGAGACCCCGGACCGACGGTCGTTTCGCCTCACGCCCGGGGGCGGTCGAGGTGCCCGCAGGAGCGCCGGGCCCGCCGAGACAACCCGCTCCCGGAGCGGGACGCATCGGGATGGTGAGCTGCGGCGACCGCACGCTGCCCCGGGATCGGCGACCGGCGCGGAGGCGGCCAGCGGCGGGCTCGGACCGGGTAGCTTGCGCGTGGTGGTCGCCGACGCAGCTCCCTTCGACCTGACCCTCGGCCAGCTCCGGCGACGCACGAGCGCCAAGTGGCGGGCGGCCGATCCCGACGTGCTGCCCCTGTGGGTCGCCGAGATGGACGTCATGCCGGCACCCCCCGTTCTCGAGGCGCTTCGGGGGGCGCTCGAGCGGGGGGACACCGGGTATGCCCACGGCACCGGGTACGCCGAGGCCTACGCCTCCTTCGCTGCCGACCGCTGGGGGTCCGTCGGCTTCGAAGCGGCCCGCAGCGCCCTGGTTCCCGACGTCATGCTCGGGGCGGTCGAGCTGCTCAAGCTCGTCACCGAACCGGGCGACGCGGTCGTGGTGACCCCGCCCGTGTACCCGCCCTTCTACGCCTTCACCGAGCATCTCGGCCGGCGGGTCGTCGACGTGCCGTTGACGGCGGAGCATCGGTTGGACCTTCCGGCCCTCGCCGAGACCTTCGCCGCCCTCGCCGCCGAGGGTCCGACGGCGTTCCTCCTCTGCAATCCGCACAACCCGACGGGCACGGTCCACTCGGTCGACGAGCTGGCCGGGGTGGCCTCCGCTGCCGGGGCCACCGGTGTGCGTGTCGTGGCAGACGAGATCCACGCACCGCTCGTGCTGCCCGGCGCGACCTTCACCCCCTACCTCGACGTGCCCGGCGGCGGCCGGGGCTTCGCTCTCGTCTCCGCCTCCAAGGCATGGAACCTGCCCGGCCTGAAGGCCGCGGTCGCCTTCGCGGGACCGGACGCCGCGGACGACCTCGCCCGGCTGCCCGAGGAGGTGAGCCACGGTCCGAGCCACCTCGGCGTGCTGGCCCACACCGCCGCCCTCCGCCACGGCCAGGAATGGCTGGATGCGGTCCTCGGCGGCCTCGACCGCAACCGCACGCTCCTCGGCGAACTGCTGGCGGCCCACCTTCCCTCGGTGCGCTGGACCCCCGGAGCGGCGACCTACCTGGCGTGGCTCGACACCGGCGACCTGCCGTGCGTCGCAGCGGCCGGCGGCGGCGGCGGACCGGCTCGGGGGGACGCCAGCGCCCGGGTCGGCGTGGCTGCCTGGTTCCTCGAGCACGCCCGGGTGCTGCTGAGCTCGGGCCCCGCCTTCGGGCCCGGGAGCGAGCGCTGCGCGCGCCTCAACTTCGCCACGTCGGCCACCGTGCTCCACGAGGCGGTGGAACGGATGGGTGCAGCCGTCGCCCGCGCCTCGCAGGTGGTCGCGCGCCCGTCGCAACTGCGCTGAGCGAAGGCACACCATCCTGGTCGGCTGCGGCTCGGACGGTGGCGGCATCGCGCCCCTCGGAGGTCGCATCCATCCCTTCGGATTCCTCCCTTCCGGTTCGGGTGGGCTGAAGCCCGATTCGGCGGGCTGAAACCCACGGCTCGGGAACGGGGCCCGGGACTTCGAGGTCGCAGGTCCGGGTGGTGCTGCCGGCGCCCGCGCCGGTCGCGGGCCTAGCGCTCGATGCCCGGCGGCGAGGGGGGATACGGTTCGCGGCCGTGACCGACGCGACGGCCGGAGAGATCAGGTGCCTGGCGGACATCCTGCGGGTCCACAGCGAAGCACGCGCCGAGCAGCCGGCCGTGCGGTGCGCCGGGAAGTCCCTGACCTTCGCCGAGTTCTACGCGCGGGCCAAGGCGGTGGCCGGCGCGCTCGTCAGCAGCGGGGTGCGGGCCCAGGACCGCGTGGCGGTGATCGACCGCAACTCCATCGAGAACTTCGAGGTGGTGTTCGGCGCCGCCCTCCTCAACGCCGTCGTCGTCAACGTCAACTGGCGACTCGCCCCGCCCGAGATGCTGCAGATACTCGCCGACGCCCAGACCGACCTGGTGATCGTCGGCACCGAGTTCTTCCGCGCCGTGGAGGCGATCGAGCCCGAGATGGGGGGGAAGACCAGGGTCGTCGCCATCGGCCGCCATGCCCGCTGGGAAGGCTACGAAGACTGGCTGGCCGGCAGCGAACCGACAGATCCCGGAACGGTTCCGGAGCCGGCGGACGTGGCGCTCCAGCTCTATACGTCGGGCACGACCGGGTTGCCCAAAGGGGTCATGCTCACCACATCGAACTTGATGACGGCGTGGTCCAACATCAACGACGAGTGGGACTTCGAGCCCGGGCGCTCGGTCAACCTCGCCCTCATGCCGATGTTCCACATCGCGGGGCTCGGGTGGTCGACGGCGGGGCTCTTCTTCGGGTGCCACACGGTGATCCTGAGGGACGTGGTACCGGCGGAGATCCTCGACGTCATCTCCGACGAGCAGGTCACCCACGCGTTCATGGTGCCGGCGGTGATCCAGTTCCTCTTGATGACCCCCGGGGCGGAGAAGACCGATTTCAGCTCGCTCCGCAAGCTGGTCTACGGCGCCGCCCCCATCTCGGCCCCGGAGCTGGAGAAGGCGCTGGAGATCATCGGCTGCGACTTCGTCCAGGTGTACGGCCTCACCGAGACCACGGGCGCCATCACCCAGCTGCAGCCGGAGGACCACGACCCCGTGGGCCGTCCCGAACTGCTGCGATCGTGCGGTCGGCCCTACCCGTGGGTCGAGATGCGCGTCGTCGACGCCCTCGGCCACGACGTGCCGACCGGGCAGGTCGGCGAACTGTGGACCCGCAGCGGCCAGAACATGGCGGGCTACTGGCACAACCCCGACGCCACGCGCGCCGTGCTCGACGAAGAGGGCTGGCTGCGAACCGGCGACGCCGGCTATCTGGACGAGGACGGCTTCGTCTACCTCCACGACCGGGTGAAGGACATGATCGTCACGGGCGGGGAGAACGTCTATCCGGCAGAGGTCGAGAACGCGCTCATGCGCCACCCGGGGGTGGCGGACGTGGCCGTGTTCGGGGTGCCCGACGCCCAGTGGGGCGAAGCGGTCAAGGCAGCGGTCGTGCCCGCCGACCCGGGGAACCCGCCGAGGGCCGAGGACCTGATCGCCTTCGCCCACGAGCACCTGGCCGGGTACAAGTGCCCGAAGTCGGTCGACTACGCCACGACGCTCCCGCGCAACCCTTCCGGCAAGCTCCTCAAACGCGAATTGCGTGCTCCCTACTGGGAGGGAGCCGGCCGCCAGATCGGCTGAGCTCGCGCTCCGACCCGTCCCGGTGAGGTCGGCCCGGTGAGGTCGGCCCGGTGAGGTCGGCCCGGTGAGGTCGGCCCCGCGCCATTACCCGAGGTGGGCTGCCCGGTGGCATCATGCTCCGGGGGCGGTGCATCCGCGCACCGTTCCGGGGGGAGTGAACATGCCGAGCCGACCTGGGCGTAGGTCCCTGCGACGTTCCACGCCGTTTTTGATGGGGATGCTGGCCATCGTGGTGGTGCTGGCGCCCCTGGTCGCCGGGCCGGCCCCGTCGGCGGTGGCCCGGCCCACGTTCCAGGGGAACGGCTCCGTGGACGAGGCGTGGCTGACCGGGGCCACGCCCGGCGACGCCCTCACCCTGCTGCGGGACGGGGTGAAGGTGGGGAGCGGCACGGCCGACCCCCTGGGGTCGCTCATCATCGGCAACCTCACGCCGGGCCACGGCTACCGGTGGCACGACACCACCTCGGGCGACGAGAGCGGCGCTTTCTCCGTGCTCGCTCCCGGGGCCAACCCGCGCACCGACTCGCGGCTCTACACGGACCAGCCCATGAGCCAGGGGCTCAACTACATCGCCATGCGCGACGGCGTCCGGTTGGCCGCCACCGTGCGCTTCCCGCTCGGTGTGACCTGCACCTCGACCAACCCGTGTCCCACCGTCATCGAGTACTCGGGCTACGCCACCGCCGCGCCCACCGACCCCATTCCCTTCGCCTTCTGCCCCGTTCTCGGCCAGCCGTACTGCAGCGAGGAAGGTGACGCCAACCTGCTGCCCGACTCGGCCACCGACACCGGCGGCGTGGTGGCCCGGGTGGCCGGCTTCGCCGTGGTGAGCCTCCAGATGCGCGGCACGGGGTGTTCCGGGGGGGCCTTCGACCTCTTCGGCGACCCCTCCGACTACGACGCCTACGACGCCATCGAGATCGTGGCCCATCAGAGCTGGGTGGCCAACCACAAAGTGGGCATGGTGGGCATCAGCTACTCCGGGTTGTCGCAGCTGCCGGCGGCCGGCACCGACCCGCCGGGCCTGGCGGCCATCGCTCCCTTGAGCCCGACCGACGACCTGTTCTCGACCGGTTACCCCGGAGGGATGTTCAACAGCGGCTTCGCAGCCAGCTGGATCGACCAGCGCATCGCCGACGCCCGGCCGGCCGCCCGGTGGTCGAACGGCGCCCTGGCGCCGCTGTCGTCGACCCCGGTCACCGGCGTGGCTCAGCCGTGGACGTACTACGAGATCGACGCCGAGCTGGCCGCCAGCGGAGGGACCTCGTCGACGTGCCTGGCCAACCAGGCCCTCCACGACCAGTCGGAACAACTCGACTCGCTGGTCGGCCCCGGCCAGGTGGCCCCGCTGACCGGTGGCTCACCGGCGGGCCCGGGTCGTGTCGCCTCGCTCTACGACGTGCGTTCCATGCGTGACTGGGCCCAGCACGTCACCGTGCCGGTCTTCATTTCGGGCGCCCTCGAGGACGACCAAACCGGTCCTCAGTGGCCGGCCCTGCTGAGCGCCTTCCCGGCGACCACGCCCGTGTACGCCAACATGGTGAACGGCGGCCACATCGACTCCGCCGACCCCCAGGTCATGAGCCGATGGCTCGAGTTCCTGGACATCTACGTGGCCCACAAGGTGCCGTCCAACCCGGGACTGATCGCCGACGTCGTGCTCGACGAGTTCGTCAGCCAGGCATCCGGCACCAAGTCCCAGGCCCCCTTGCCGGCCTTCCGGTTCACCAAGGACGCGACGGTGGCCAAGGCCAGAGCCGGATTCGCCGAGCACACCCCGCGGGTGGAGGTCTTCTTCGACAACGGGGCCAGCTCGGCCGGCGCCGGCGACCCCGGATCCACCTACTCGGCCGGCTTCGCCAACTGGCCTCCCGAGGGCAAGGTCACCACCTACTACTTCGGTCCGGACGCCTCGCTCAAGACGGCGCCCCCCAAGACCTCCTCGAGCGCCTCCTTCACGCTCGACCCGAGCGCCCGGCCCGCCACCGACCTGCCGGCCAACGGCAATCCGTGGTCCGCTTCGCCCGACTGGAATTGGACGACGGTGCCGGCCGCCGACTGCCTCGGCTTCGAGACGGCGCCGTTCACCCGAGCCACCACCATCGTCGGCCCGGCCACCGTGGACCTGTGGGTGGAGTCGCCCACTCCCAACACGCCGGTGGAGGACTACCAGGTCACGGTGACCGAGGTCCGGCCATCAGCCGGACAGGAGGAGTACATCACCTCGGGGTTCCTGCGCAGCTCCAACCAGGTCGACCTTCCCGACTCCACCAAGCTGTTCACCGACCCGTCGTATCTGGGCACCGACGCCCGGCCGCTGTCCGCCAGCACCTACACCTTGGTCAAGATCCCGGTGGATCCCATCGCCCACACCTTCCGGGCCGGCACCGAGTTGCGGATCGTCATCTCTGCGCCGGGCGGCGACCGGCCCTCATGGGAGTTCGACACGGTCGACCACGGCCAGACGGCGGTGGTGGGCATCGGCGGACCCGTGTCCTCGGCGCTCGTGGTGAACAGGGTGAAGGGGGTGCCTGCCACGTCCACCCTTCCGGTCTGCGGTTCGTTGCGGGGCGAGCCGTGCCGGGCGTTTGCAGCCGAGTCCAACGGCCCGACGGGCTGACCCCGGCCCAGGGCTTCTCCTCGGCCAGCAGCTGCCCTTCGGGACCCGGGCGACATCGAACCCAGGGTCACAAGATCTCGATCCGCAGCGCTCCCATGACGGCGGGGTCGGTGACGATCTCGATCTCGGCGATGCTGCTGCCGACCACGTGGAAGACGAACGCGGCCCGAGGCCGGCCCCCGGGGGCCCACACGGCTCCGGGGGTGATGTCGATGAGCGCCAGCTCGGCCGCGGTTGCCCGCCCCACCAGGGCGGCCGCGACGGCTCCGGCCCCCCGCACCTCGGGAGCCAGCAGGGGAGCTCCCCGCCCGCGGTTGGTCGCCGCGGACTCCACCGCGGCGCGATCGGCCCGGAGCACGGCGTCGGGGTCGAGCAGGGCCAGCAGCGCCTCGAAGTCGCCGGCGCGGGAGGCGGCCAGGAAGGCTGCGACGATCTCCTGCTGGCGCTGTCGGCTCCCAGGGCTGACGTCGTCGACGCACTGGATCCGCCGCCGAGCTCGGCTGGCGAGCTGCCGGGCGGCCGCCGGTGAGCGGTCGAGGATCGGCGCGATGTCGTCGAAGGGGACGGCGAAGAGGTCGTGGAGGACGAAGGCGAGGCGCTCGGAAGGGCCCAGGGCGTCGAGCACCAACAGCAAGGCGGGACCCAACGTGTCGGCCAGGATCGCCTCGTCCTCGGGGGAGGTGCCGGCCGGCTCCGGCTCGTCGCGCTCCAGCGGCTGCTCGGGCCGCGTCCGACGGGACCGCAGAACCCCCAGGCACACCCGGGACACCACCGTGGTCAGCCACCCGGCCAGGTTGTCGATGCCGGCGACGTCCGACCGGCTGAGCCGGATCCAGGCCTCCTGCACGGCGTCCTCCGCCTCGGTGAGCGACCCGAGCATCCGGTAGGCCAGAGCCTGAAGCCGCTGCCGGCTCGCCTCGAACTGGGAGGTG
>DAHUYA010000216.1 GCA_027315445.1 Acidimicrobiaceae bacterium
AGCGCATGGTGCGCGACGCCGAGGCCCACGCGGCCGACGACCAGCGCCGCCGGGAGGAGGCCGAGGTCCGCAACACCGCCGACACGCTCGTCTACCAGACCGAGAAGCTGTTGAAGGAGCAGGGCGACAAGCTCGGCGGGACCGAGAAGGACGACGTCAGCTCGGCGCTCCAGGGGGTCAAGGACGCCCTGAGCGGCAGCGACGTCGAGGCGATCAAGAACGCCACCGAGAAGCTGATGACCGCCAGCCAGACCTTCTCCCAGCGCCTGTACGAGCAGGCGGCCCAGTCCTCGGCCGGTCCGGCCGGTGGCCCCGGCCCGTCGGGCGAGAGCTCGGACGCCGACGAGGCGGCCGAGGGCGAGGTCGTCGATGCCGAGATCGTGGACGAGCAATGACCAGCCATCCGGAGCCCGACTACGAAGGAGTCGGCCGGGTGGCGGACGGGGAGGCCCAGGGACCGTTCCGGCAGGTGCCCGACGAGGCGGAGGCCCCCGGCCCGCGGCCCTTCGGGCCGGACGGCACCCGCGACGTCACCGCCGTGGGTGGGGCGGGCCCCGCCGGGGGTGAGGCGCCGCGGGCTGCTCACGGCCCGGAGGCGCAGGGTGCACCGCCGGCGGAGGGCGACCTGGCCGAGGACGGGGCGCTCATCCTGGCCGACGTGGCCGCCCTGAGCGCCGAACGCGACGAGTACCTGGGCGCGTTGCAGCGGCTGAAGGCCGACTTCGACAATTACCGCAAGCGGGTGCTCCGCCAGCAGGAGGAGCAGGCCGCCCGGGCGGCGGCCGACCTCGTGGTCAAGCTGCTGCCGGTGCTCGACACCCTCGACCTGGCACAGGTCCATCTGGGCGCCGGCCCAGCCGGCGACGGTGGGGCCGACGAGGGGCAGGCGCTCGGCCAGGCCCGCGCCCAGCTGCTCGACACCCTCGCCAAGGAGGGTCTCGAGCGGGTGGACGGCGCCGGTGTGGCGTTCGACCCGACGGTGCACGACGCGGTGGCCCACGCGCCCTCCGCCGACCAGGCCGAGGGGCCGGGCGGCGAGGCGGCCGGCGAGGCGGTCGGCGAGGCGGTCGGCGGGGTGGTGGTGGACGAGGTGATGCGCGCCGGCTACCGCTGGCGCGGCCAGGTGCTGCGCCCGGCCATGGTCCGGGTCCGCGGCTGAGAACGGACGAAGGCCGGCATGGCGCCCCAGCGTGAATGGTTCGAGAAGGACTACTACCAGGTGCTCGGTGTGTCGTCGACGGCCGCCGACAAGGAGATCACCCGCGCCTATCGCAAGCTCGCCAAGCAGTACCACCCCGACGCGAACCCTGGAGCCGAGGATCGGTTCAAGGAGATCTCGGCCGCCTACGACGTGCTGGGGGACCCGGCGCGTCGAAAGGAGTACGACGAGGTGCGGCGCCTGGGCCCGATGGCCGGGGGCTTCGGCATGCCGGGCGGGGCCGGCGGCACCTTCCGGATGGAGGACCTGGGCGACCTGGGCGACCTCTTCGGTGGCCTGTTCGGCGGGCGCGGGGGCCGTCGCCGGGCGCGGGGCCCCCAGCGGGGCGCCGACGTGGAGGCCGAGCTGCACCTCTCCTTCGAGGACGCGGTGCGGGGCGCGACGACCTCGGTGAACGTGGCGGAGGACGCCCGCTGCCGCACCTGCAACGGCAGCGGTGCGAAGCCGGGCACCGGCACCCACGTGTGCCCGAGGTGCAACGGCAAGGGGACGCTCGACGACAACCAGGGGCTGTTCTCGCTGAGCACCGTGTGCCCCAACTGCAACGGCCGGGGCACGGTCGTCGACACCCCCTGCCCCACGTGCCACGGCACCGGCACCGAGCGGCGGACCCGGCACATCAAGGTGCGGATCCCCGCGGGGGTGGAGGACGGGCAGCGCATCCGGGTGAAGGGCAAGGGGGCGCCCGGGCAGGGCATGGCGCCGCCCGGCGACCTCTACGTGGTGGTACGGGTGGGCAAGCACCCGCTGTTCGGCCGGCGCGGCCGCAACCTGACCATCTCGGTGCCGGTCACCTTCCCCGAGGCCGCCCTCGGCACCGCGGTGACGGTGCCGACGCTCGACGAGCCGGTGACCCTGCGGGTGCCGCCGGGGACGGCGCCGGGGACCCTGTTGCGGGTGCGTGGTCGGGGAGTGCCGGCCGGAGGCGGCCGGAACGGGGCCAAGCCGGGTGACCTGCTGGTGAAGGTGGAGCTGACCGTGCCCACCTCCCTGACCGACGAGCAGCGCGCCGCCGTGGAGGCGCTGGCCCAGGTCTCCGACGCGGCGCCCCGCGCCCACCTCGGGGTGAGCACATGAGGGGCGGACGATGAGCGAGCCCGGGCGATCGGGACAGGTCCCCGCCGCACCCGGGGCCCCCGGGGCACCGAGTGCGACCGGGGCACCGGGGATGCGGGGTGGCACGGGTGCCGACGACCCCACGCGGGCCGTTTACGTCATCTCGGTGGCGGCCGAGCTGGCGGGGGTGCATCCCCAAACGTTACGGATCTACGAGCGCAAGGGGCTGCTCGACCCCTACCGCACCAGCGGGGGCAGCCGCCGCTTCTCCGAGCGGGACCTGGCCCGGCTGCGCCGGATCCAGCAGCTGACCACCGCCGGGCTCAACCTCGAAGGGGTGCGGCGGGTCCTCGAGCTCGAGGCCGAGGTGCTCCGGCTCCAGGCAGAGCTCGAGCGGACCAGGGTCGAGGCGCGCCGGGCGGTGGAGCAGACCCACCGGCTGTACCGGCGGGACCTGGTCCCCCTGTCCAACGCGCCGGTGCCCTTCACCGGCTTCCGGCGCAGCCGTAGAGGAGGATGACCATGCCGCTCGATCCCGAGCGCTGGACGGTGAAGACCCGCGAGGCCCTCTCGGCCGCCACCACCCAGGCGTCGGCCGCCCACCACCCTGAGGTGACCCCCGCCCACCTGCTGGCGGCCGTCCTGGCCCAGCCCGACAGCATCGCCGGACCGCTGCTCAACAAGCTGGGTGCCGAGCCGGCCGTGGTCGGCCGCCGGCTGGGCGAGGAGCTGGGCCGGCTCCCCCGGGCGGTCGGCGGTGCCGAGCCGACCCTTTCGCGCGCGGCGCGCCAGGGGTTCGAGGCGGCCGACGAGTTGCGCCGCGACATGGGCGACGACTACCTCTCGGTCGAGCACCTGCTGGTGACCTGGGCGGAGGCGCTGGGGGTCACCCGCGAGCAGCTGCTGACGGCCCTGCGCGAGGTGCGTGGCAGCCACCGGGTCACGTCGCCCACCCCCGAGGCCACGTTCCAGGCCCTCGAGAAGTACGGCCGCGACCTGACCGAGCTGGCCCGCCAGGGCAAGCTCGACCCGGTCATCGGGCGAGACGAGGAGATCCGCCGGGTCATCCAGGTTCTGTCGCGCCGGACCAAGAACAACCCGGTGCTGATCGGGGAGCCCGGCGTGGGCAAGACGGCCATCGTCGAGGGCCTGGCCAACCGGATCGTGGAGGGTGACGTGCCCGAGAGCCTGCGCGACAAGCGGGTGGTCGCCCTCGACCTCGGCTCCATGGTGGCCGGCGCCAAGTACCGCGGCGAGTTCGAGGAGCGCCTGAAGGCTGTGCTGAAGGAGATCACCGACGCCGAAGGCCAGGTGGTCTCCTTCGTCGACGAGCTCCACACCATCGTGGGCGCCGGGGCCGCCGAGGGGGCGATGGACGCCGGCAACATGATCAAGCCGCTGCTGGCCCGGGGCGAGCTGCGCCTGATCGGCGCCACCACCCTCGACGAGTACCGCCGCTACATCGAGAAGGACGCCGCCCTCGAGCGGCGGTTTCAACAGGTGTTCGTCGGCCAGCCCTCGGTGGAGGCCACCATCGCCATCCTGCGCGGGCTGCGCGAGCGCTACGAGGTCCACCACGGGGTGCGCATCCAGGATGCCGCTCTGGTGGCGGCGGCGGTGCTCTCCGACCGCTACGTCACCGGTCGCTTCCTGCCCGACAAGGCCATCGACCTGGTGGACGAGGCGGCCAGCCGCCTGCGGATCGAGATCGACTCGATGCCGACCGAGCTCGACGTCGTCATCCGGCGGATGCGCCAGCTCGAGATCGAGCGGATGGCCCTGCAGAAGGAGACCGACGAGGCGTCGGCCGAGCGGCTGGCCCGGCTCGAGGGCGAGCTGGCCGAGCTGAAGGAGCAGGCGGACGTCATGACCGCCCACTGGCAGGCGGAGAAGGCGGCCATCGGCAAGATCCGCTCCCTCAAGGGGGAGCTCGAGGAGCGGCGGGCCATCGCCGAGCGGCTCGAGCGCGACGGCGACCTGACCGGCGCCTCGGCCATCCGCTACGGCGAGCTGCCGGACCTCGAGCGGCGGATCGGCGAGGCCACCGACGAGCTGGCCAAGCTCCAGGCCGGTCAGCGCTTCTTGAAGGAGGAAGTGGACGCCGAGGACGTGGCCGAGGTGGTCAGCCGCTGGACCGGTGTGCCGGTGACCCGCCTCCTCGAGGGCGAGGTCGACAAGCTGGTCCGCTTGGAGGACACCCTGCACGCCCGGGTGGTGGGGCAGGACGAGGCCGTCCGGGCGGTGGCCAACGCCATCCGGCGCAGCCGCGCCGGCCTGTCGGACCCCAACCGGCCGATCGGCTCGTTCCTGTTCCTCGGCCCGACCGGGGTGGGCAAGACGGAGCTGGCCCGGGCGCTGGCCGAGTTCCTCTTCGACGACGAGCGCGCCATGGTCCGCATCGACATGAGCGAGCACATGGAGAAGCACACGGTGAGCCGGCTGGTCGGGGCGCCCCCCGGCTACGTCGGCTACGAGGAGGGCGGGCAGCTGACCGAGGCCATCCGACGGCGCCCGTACGCGGTGGTGCTGCTCGACGAGATAGAGAAGGCCCACACCGACGTCTTCAACATCCTCCTGCAGGTGCTCGAGGACGGCCGCCTCACCGACGGACAGGGCAGGACGGTCGACTTCACCAACACCGTCCTGATCATGACCTCCAACCTGGTGGGCGAGCCGGCCGGCTTCTTCAAGCCGGAGTTCATCAACCGGATCGACGAGATCGTCCGGTTCCGTTCGCTGACCGAGGAGGACCTGGCGGTCATCGTGGGCATCCAGCTGGGCAGGCTGCGGACCCGCTTGGCCGAGCGGCGGCTCAGCCTGGCGGTGACCCCGGCCGCCGGGGCGTGGTTGGCCAAGGCGGGGTACGACCCCGACTTCGGCGCCCGGCCCCTGCGGCGGATGATCCAGCGGTCGGTGGAGGACCCGCTCGCCCTGGCCCTCCTGGAGGGCCGCTACCCCGAGGGCTCGACCGTCACCGTCGACGCCGGCGAGGAGGGGCTGACCCTGGGATAGAGTGCGGCGTAATCCGTGGCTCGCAGACGGAGGAGCACGTGCCGGCAACGGTGGTCGTCGGGACCCAGTGGGGCGACGAGGGCAAGGGCAAGCTCACGGACCTCCTGGCCGGCGAGATGGACCTGGTGGTCCGCTACCAGGGCGGTCACAACGCCGGCCACACCATCGTGGTGGAGGGCGAGTCCTTCGCCCTGCAACTCGTGCCGAGCGGCATCCTCTACCCCCACATCACCCCGGTGATCGGCAACGGGGTGGTGGTCGACCCCGGGGTGCTGCTGGCGGAGCTCGACATGCTGGCCGGCGAGGGGGTGGACACCTCGCGGTTGGTGCTGAGCGGGAACGCCCACCTGATCATGCCCTACCACCAGGAGCTCGACCGGGTGACCGAGCGGTACCTCGGCAAGAACTCGCTCGGGACGACCAGGCGCGGGATCGGGCCGGCCTACGCCGACAAGGCGGCACGGGTGGGACTGCGGGTGCAGGACCTGCTCGACCCGAAGATCTTCCGACAGAAGCTCGACGTCGCGCTGAAGGAGAAGAACGCCGTCCTGGCCAAGGTGTACAACCGCCTGCCGCTGTCGGCGTCCGACATCGCCGAGCGCTACCTCGGCGAGTACGCCGGCCGCCTGGCGCCCATGGTGGGCGACGCCGTGGGGGTGGTGCACGACGCCGTGTCGGCCGGGCGCCACGTCCTCCTCGAGGGGGCCCAGGCCACCTTCCTCGACCTCGACCACGGGACCTCTCCCTTTGTCACCTCCTCCAACCCGGTGGCCGGCGGCGCGTGCACGGGCACCGGGCTCGGTCCACGCGACATCGACCGGGTGATCGGCATCGCCAAGGCCTACGTCACCCGGGTGGGGGCGGGCCCGTTCCCGACCGAGCTGCTCGACGACACTGCCGACCTGCTGGTCGAGCGCGGGCACGAGTTCGGGACCAACACCGGGCGCCGCCGCCGGTGTGGTTGGTTCGACGCGGTGATGGCCCGCCAGGCGGTCCGGCTGAACTCGCTGTCGGAGGTGGCGCTCACCAAGCTCGACGTGCTCGACACGTTCGAGACGGTGAAGGTGTGCGTGGCCTACGAAGCCGACGGCCGGCGCTTCGACTACCCCCCCTACCACCAGTCGGTGCTCCATCAGGTGACCCCGGTCTACGAGGAGCTCCCCGGGTGGTGCACCGACCTGACCGGCGTCACCGAGCTGTCCGAGATGCCCGAGGAGGCCCGACGCTACGTGGCGTTCCTAGCCGACCGGATCGGCGTGCCGGTGCGCCTGGTCGGGGTGGGGCCGGGGCGCCGGCAGTTCGTCTCCTTCGCCACCGCGTGAGCCCCGGGGGTGGGCGGTGACGGTCTGCGTGGTGGGGTCCGGCGGCCGCGAGCACGCCCTGGCCCGGGTCCTCGCCCGGAGCGACGACGTGGTGGTGGCGCCCGGCAACCCCGGGATGCCCTCGTCGCCGGGCGACGGTGGCCCGGCCCACCCCATCCGCACCACGCCGGCGCCGCCCGAGGCGCTCGAGGCCGACCGGTTCGTGATCGGGCCCGAGGCCCCGCTGGTGGACGGCCTGGCCGACCGGCTCCGGGCGGCCGGTCGCCGTGTGGTCGGCCCGGGGGCCGAGGGAGCCCGGCTCGAGGGCTCGAAGGCCTTCATGAAGGAGGTGCTGGCCGAGTCCGGGGTCCCCACGGCCCGCTTCGGCACCTTCGACCGCCTCGAGCCGGCGCGGGAATTCCTCCGCACCCTCCCCGGGCCCTGGGTGGTCAAGACGGACGGGCTGGCCGCCGGCAAGGGGGTGACGGTGGCCGGGACGATCGAGGAGGCGGAGGCCGACCTGGCGGCCAAGCTGTCCGGGGCCGCCTTCGGCGACGCCGGTCGCCGGGTGGTGGTGGAGGAGGGGCTGGCCGGCCCCGAGTGCTCGCTGCTGGTGCTCTGCGACGGCCGGCGCGTGGCGCCGCTCGCCCCGGCCCAGGACTTCAAGCGGGTGGGCGACGGCGACACCGGCCCGAACACCGGCGGCATGGGCGCCTACTCGCCGGTGCCGGACGTGGACGCAGGACTGGTCGACGAGCTGGTCGAGACGGCGGTGACGCCGCTGGTGGCCACCCTCCGGCGGCGGGGGATCGACTACCGGGGCGTCCTCTACGCCGGGCTGATGCTCACCGGGGACGGGGCCAAGGTGCTCGAGTACAACGTGCGCTTCGGTGACCCCGAGGCCCAGGTGGTCCTGCCCCGGCTGGCCTCGGACCCGGTCGAGCTCCTCGTCGCGGTGGCCGAGGGCCGGCTCGGCTCGGTGGCCGACCGGGTGCGCTTCGCCCCCGACCCCGCGGTCTGCGTGGTGCTGGCCGCCGCCGGCTACCCGGGGAGCCCGCGCACGGGGGACCCGATCGGCGGGTTGGCACCCGACGGGCAGCCGGCCACGGCGGTGCCGGGGGTGACCGTGTACCACGCGGCCACCCGCCGGTCCGGCGACGGCCGGTTCACCACCGACGGCGGCCGGGTGCTCGGCGTGAGCGCACTCGGCCCCGACCTGGGGGAGGCCCGCCGCCGCGCCTACCGGGCGTCCGGCTCGATCACCTGGGAGGGACGCCAGCTGCGGCTCGACATCGCCGAGGCGGCGGCCGGGGGGGCGGGCTCCGGGGGGGCGACGGCGGCGCGCTCGGGGGCGACCCGGTGATCCCGCGCTACGCGCCGCCCGACATGGCGGCCCTCTTCGGCGACCAGGCCCGGATGGCGATGTGGCTCGAGGTGGAGCTGCTGGCGGTGGAGGGGCTGGCGGCGGCCGGGGTGGTGCCCGCCGGGGCGGCGTCGGCCGCCCGCGCCCGCGCCCCGCGCGTCGACGCCGCCTTCGTGGCCGAGGTGGGTGAGCGCGAGAAGGTGACCGATCACGACGTGGCGGCCTTCGTCGACGTGGTGCAGGAGCGGATCGGCCCGCCCGGGGGCGCCTGGGTCCACTTCGGGCTCACCTCCTCGGACGTGGTCGACACCGCCCTGTGCGCCACCCTCACCCGGGCGGCCGACCTCCTCCTCGCGGCGAGCGACGAGCTGGTGGCCGCCCTGCGGGCCCGGGCCGAGTCCCTGGCCGAGGTGCCGGTGGTGGGGCGGACCCACGGCATGCACGCCGAGCCCACCACCTTCGGCGCCAAGTTCGCCCTGTGGGCGCTGCAGGCCGACCGCGACCGCCAGCGGCTGCGGGCGGCCCGCCGGAGGATCGCGGTGGGCAAGCTGTCGGGCGCCGTCGGCACCTACTCCAACATCGACCCGTCGGTGGAGGCCCACGTGTGCGCCGCTCTGGGGCTCGAGCCGGTGCCGGCCACCCAGGTGATCGCCCGGGACCGCCACGCCGAGTACCTGTGGGCCTGCGCCTCGGTGGGGGCGACGGTCGAGCTGATCGCCACCGAGGTCCGCCACATGGCCCGCAGCGAGGTGGGGGAGGCCGAGGAGCCCTTCGCTCCGGGCCAGAAGGGGAGCTCGGCCATGCCGCACAAGCGCAACCCGGTGCTGTCCGAGCGCCTGTGCGGTCTGGCCCGGGTCCTGCGCGGCTACCTCGGCGCAGGGTTGGAGGACGTGGCGCTCTGGCACGAGCGGGACATCTCCCACAGCTCGGTGGAGCGGGTGGTGCTGCCGGACGCCTCCATGCTCGCCTGCTACGTGCTGCGCCGGGCGACCGGACTGGTGTCGGGGCTGGTGGTCCACCCCGACCGGGCGCTGGCCAACCTGACCGAGGGCTCGTTCGGGCTGGTCTTCAGCCAGGGGGTGCTGCTGGCCCTGATGGGTGCCGGCCTCGGCCGGGACGAGGCCTACCGCATCGTCCAGCGCGACGCCCGGGCGGCCTGGGAGGGTCGCCGTCCCCTGCGCCAGGTGCTCGAGGAGGACCCCGAGGTGCCGCTCGGGGCGGCCGAGCTCGACCGGGCCTTCGACCTGGGGACCAGCCTGCGCCACGCCGGCCGGGCGGTGGCCGCCCTGGACGACCTCGACGGTCCGGCGCCACCCCCGTGAGCGGCCTGCCGCTGGTGCACCGGGGCAAGGTGCGCGAGCTCTACGACGCCGGCGAGGGGATGCTGGTGATGGTGGCCTCCGACCGGGTCAGCGCCTTCGACGTGGTGTTCGCCGAGCCGGTCCCCGACAAGGGCCGGGTGCTCACCGCCATGAGCGCCTACTGGTACGGGGAGCTGGCCCCCCTCGCCCCCGGCTGCCTGGTGAGCGCCGACCCGGCGGTGCTGGCGCGGCGGGTGGGGGGATGGGCCGACCTCGGGGAGCCGGCAGGCCGGGCGATGCTGGTGCGCCGGGCCGACATGCTGCCGCTCGAGTGCATCGTGCGGGGCCGGCTGGCCGGCCAGGCGTTCGCCGAGTACGCCAGGGCGGGCACGGTGCACGGCACGCCGCTGCCGCCGGGCCTGCGACTGGCGGACCCGCTGCCCGAGCCGATGTTCACCCCGTCCACCAAGGCCGCCGTCGGCCACGACGAGAACATCGACTTCGCCCGGGCCGCCGACCTGGTCGGCCGCGAGGCCGCCACCGCGGCCCGCGACCTCTGCCTGGCGCTCTTCGGCCGGGCGGCCGCCAAGGTGGCCGAGGCCGGGCTGGTGCTGGCCGACACGAAGTTCGAGCTCGGCTACGTGGACGGGGTGCTCACCCTGTGCGACGAGGTGGTGACGCCCGACTCCTCGCGCCTGTGGCCGGCCGACCAGGTCGTGCCGGGGACCACCCCGCCGGCCTTCGACAAGCAGCCGCTGCGGGACTGGGCCGACGGACTGGACTGGGACAAGCGCCCGCCCCCGCCGCCCCTGCCGGCAGAGGTCGTGGCCGCCACCTCGGCCCGCTACGCCGCCGCCTACGAGCGGGTGACCGGGCGCCGCCTCGACGACTGGTACGGTGCGCCGCGATGAGGTTCGCCGCCTGTGTGGAGGTCCGCCTGCGGCCCGGGATCGCCGATCCCGAGGGCGCCACCATCGAGCGGGCGCTGCCGGCGTTGGGCTTCAGCGGGGTGCACGGGATCCGGGCCGGCCGGGCTTTCCGCTTCGAGGTGGACGCCCCCGACGAGGCAGCCGCCCGGGCCCGGGCCCAGTCGCTCGCCCACCGGCTGCTGGCCAACCCGGTGATCGAGGAGAGCCACCTCGAGCTGGCTCCGATCGAGGGGCACTGATGGCGCCGCGGGTCGGGGTGGTGGTCTTCCCGGGGACCAACTGCGAGCACGACGTCGTGCAGGCGGTCACGTGGCTCGGGGGCCGGGCCGAGCTGGTCTGGCACGGGTCGGGCGACCTCGGGCCGGTCGACGCGGTCGTGCTGCCGGGCGGCTTCGCCCACGGCGACTACCTCCGCCCGGGGGCCATCGCCCGGTTCTCGCCGGTGATGAAGGCGGTGGAACGCTTCGCCGCCGCCGGGGGGCCGGTGGTGGGCATCTGCAACGGCTTCCAGGTGCTGACCGAGGCCGGCCTCCTGCCCGGGGCGCTGCAGAAGAACCGCCACCTGCGCTTCCTGTGCACCACCGTCGGCGTGCGGGTGGTCACCTCGACCTCGGTGGTGACCGGCGGGGTGGCCCCGGGCACGGAGCTGCGGATCCCGATCAACCACTTCCTCGGCAGCTACGTGTGCGACCGCGCCACGCTGGCCCGGCTGCAGGCCGAGGACCGGGTGGTCCTCCGCTACGTGGAGAACCTCAACGGCTCGGTCGACGACATCGCCGGGATCCGCAACGCCGCCGGCAACGTCGTGGGCCTCATGCCCCACCCCGAGCGGGCGTGCGACCCGCTGCTCGGCTCGGCCGACGGTGCGGTGCTGTTGCGATCGCTCCTCGAGGCGGCCGCGTCCTCGCGGGCCGCCTGACCCGACGTCAGCCGCGGGCCCGCGAGATGCCGGCCCGCTGCAGCACGGCCGCGCTCACCCCGGCGGCGCGCCAGGTGCCGTAGGTGATGCCCTTGCGCTCCCCGTAGGACTTGGCGACCTTCACGAACTGCTTCTCGAGGCCGCTCACGTCCTGCTCCTCGCCGGCGCTCGACAGCTCCTGCTCGAGGTCCTTCTTCTCCTGCAGCAGGTGCAGGCGGGACAGCGGGTCGGCGGAGGCCAGCTGCGTCTCGATGGCCGCCAGCTTCTTCTGCATCGAGGCCGGCGTCCGTCGTCGCCCCCGGCGGGGGCGCGAGGACTCGAGCACCTCGAGGTAGCGGCGGACGGCGAGCCCCTCCTCACGACCCTTGGCGAGGGCGGCCTTGTGCTCCGGTGTCATGGCGCGTCGGCTACGTGACGCAGTCTTCTCTCTCGGCATGGTGCCATTCTCCTTCATTTGGGGGGCCGAAGTAAAATTACCGTCCGGCATTTCGGGAATGTCGACGGTCCTCACATCAGGCTGGTGGTGGGAGACCGCCCGGGGCTCTTCCGCCATCTCGCGTCGTTCGATAGCGCTGAAGACGAAAATAGCGGATCTCCCCGGAAACGGGGCACCATGACCCCCTGGTTCCCCCTGTTCCCGCACCGTCCATTGCCCCCCGAGAGCCGGATCCTCGCAGGGAGATTGAAGAAGGTGCGGCGGGTGTTGCAGGATGGTTGGCGCGGGGCAGATCTCTCGCGATTTCTTGCGAAGACATGAAGCCGGCGGCGACCGTTATGGTGTCGGCATGTCACCTCCGGCCGAGGCGCCCGAGCCGCTGCACCGCGCCCTCGGACTGACCGACGACGAGCTGGCGTCGGTCGTGGCCGTGCTGGGTCGGGAGCCGAACCGGCTCGAGCTCTCCCTCTACTCGGTCATGTGGAGCGAGCACTGCTCCTACAAGTCCTCGAGGGTCCACCTGGCCCGCCTCCCCACCGCCGGCCCGGCGGTGCTGGTCGGCCCGGGGGAGAACGCGGGGGTGATCGATGCCGGGGATGGCATCGCGGTGGCCATCCGGATAGAGAGCCACAACCACCCCTCGGCCATCGAGCCCCACCAGGGGGCGGCCACCGGGGTCGGGGGGATCCTCCGTGACATCTTCACCATGGGGGCCCGGCCGCTGGCGGTCATGGACCCCTTGTTCTTCGGCCCGCTCGACGAGCCCCGCCAGCGATGGCTGCTCGAGGGCGTGGTGGGAGGCATCGCCGCGTACGGCAACTCGGTGGGGGTGCCCACCGTCGGCGGCGAGCTCACCTTCGACCGCTGCTACGGGCAGAACCCTCTGGTGAACGTGCTGTGCATGGGGGCCCTGCCGGTCGACCGCCTGGTGCTGGGCCGGGCGTCGGGGCGCGGCAACCTGGCGGTGCTCCTCGGGGCGACCACCGGGCGCGACGGGATCGGCGGGGTCAGCGTGCTCGCCTCGGCCGGGTTCTCCGGCGACCCCGGTGCGCGGGACGACGCCAAGCGCCCGAGCGTGCAGGTGGGCGATCCCTTCGAGGAGAAGCGGCTCATCGAGGCCTGCCTGAGCCTGCTCGACCAGGGCCTCGTGGTCGGGATCCAGGACCTGGGAGGGGCGGGCCTGGCCTGTGCCACCAGCGAGACGGCGGCCCGGGGCGGGGTCGGCATGGACGTCGACGTCTCGGCCGTGCCCCGCCGGCAGGAGGGCATGGCGCCCTGGGAGGTGATGACCAGCGAGAGCCAGGAGCGGATGCTGGCCATCGTCACCCCGACGGACTGGCCGGCGGTGGCCGAGGTGTGCCGCCGCTGGGAGGTCCGGGCCACCGTCGTGGGGCGGGTCACCGATCCGGAGACCGGACCGGACGGTCGACCGGTGGGCCGGCTCCGGGTGCGCGAGGGCGCCGACGGACCGGTGCTGGCCGACGTGCCCGCCGCCTCGCTCGCCGTCGACGCCCCCAAGTACCGCCGCCCGATGGCGCCCCCGGCGGACCTCGACCGGCGGCGGGCGGGCGAGCCGTCACGGTTGGCCGGCCCCTCCGACTGGGGGGCGGACCTGCGGGCGATGCTGGCCGATCCCTCGTGGGTCTACCGCCAGTACGACCACCAGCTCTTCCTCAACACGGTGGAGGGGCCGGGCGGCGACGCCGCCTTGCTCCGACTGGCCGGCCCGGGCCTCCCGCCGAGCCGGCGCGGGGTGGCGGTGACCACCGACTCCAACCCCCGTTGGTGCTCCCTGGACCCCCGGGCCGGAGTGGCCATGGTGCTGGCCGAGGCGCTGGCCAACCTGGCGTGCGTCGGCGCCCGGGCGGTGGCCGTGGTGAACTGCCTCAACTTCGGGAACCCCGAGCACCCCGAGGTGATGTGGCAGCTGTCGGAGACCGTCGACGGGCTGGCCGGCGCGTGCAGCACCTTCGGGCTCCCGGTGATTGGGGGCAACGTCAGCCTCTACAACGAGAGCGGTGGCGCCGACATCGACCCCACACCGGTGCTCGGCACCCTCGGACTGGTCGATCGGCTCGCCGCTCGCCCCCCGGGCGTGGGCTGGCGGGAGGGCTCGAGCCTCGTGCTGCTCGGGACCCGGCGCTCCGCCGGACCCGACGGCCCCCACCCACTGGCCGGCAGCCGGTGGGCGGCCGAACGTCGGGGCGTGCGCACCGGGGCCCTGCCCCCGCTCGACCCGGGTGCCCACCGGCGGCTGGTCGACCTGGTGGCGGCGGTGGTGGGCGAGGGGGTGGCCGGCGGCCGGCCCCTGCTGTCGGGGGTGCACGACGTCTCGGGCGGCGGCCTGGCGGTGACGCTGGCCGAGATGGCGGTGGGCGCCGGGTCCGGGGCGCGGGTCTGGGGGCTGTCCGGCGGCGCCGAGCTGTTCACCGAGCTGCCGTCCCGGATGGTGGCGGCCACCGAGCACCCCGAGGAGCTGTGCGCCCGGGCGGTGTCGGCCGGCGTGCCGGCCGAGGTGGTCGGTCAGAGCGGTGGGAAGCGGCTGGCGGTCGACGGCCTGGTCGACCTCGAGGTGGCCGGGCTGCGAGAGGGTTGGCGGGCGGCCCTGCCGGCCGCCCTGGGGGAGACCGCCTGAGACCGGTGAGCGCCGGGGCCGGCGCCGGCTCGCGGTCGGGCTCAGCCGGGCCGGCGGTCGGCCAGCCGCTCGAGCACGTCGTCGTCCACCCGCAGGTCGCCCAGGCCCGTGCCCACCGACAGGTCGGGTTTGCGGGCGCCGTGGTAGTCCGAACCGCCGGTGGCCACCAGACCGTGGCGAGCGGCGAGCGAGGCGAGCGCCCGGCGCTCGGCCGGCGCGTAGGCGCCGTAGGTCGCCTCGAGCCCGACCAGGCCGCCCCCTGCGAGCTCGGCCACCGCACCGTCGAGGGCCGGGGGGGAGAGGCCGAGGCTGAGCGGGTGGGCGAGGACCGCCACCCCACCGGAGCCGGCGGCCAGGCCGGCCACCTCGGCCGGGGACAGCCTGGCCTTGGGCACGTAGGCCGGCCGCCCCTGGCCGAGCCAGCGGGCGAAGGCGTCGTCGGTCGACTCGGCCAGGCCCTTGGCCACCATGACCGCGGCCACGTGGGGCCGCCCGGCACCCTCCTCCCCGCCGGCCTCGGTCACCACCTCGTCGTAGGCGACCGGCAGGCCGAGCTCGGCCAGGCGGGCCACCAGCCGGCGGTTCCGGGCCACCCGGTCCCCCCGCAACCGCCCCAGCTCCACCTGCAGCGGGCCCTCACCGGGCTCGACGAAGTACACCAGCACGTGCACGCTGTGGCCGCCGAAGGCGCACGAAACCTCGCAGCCCGGCACCAGGCTGAGGCCGAGCGCAGCCGCCCGCTCCCGGGCCGCCGGCACCCCGACCAGGGTGTCGTGGTCGGTGAGGGCCACGGCCCGGCAACCGGCCGCGGCCGCCCGCTCGACGACCACCGCCGGCGGGTCGGTCCCGTCGGAGGCGGACGAGTGGGTGTGCAGGTCGATCACCGACCAGGAGGCTATCGGCGCCCTCCGGGGCGGCCGACGGCGACCACCGCCGGCGGGGACTGTGGGAGACTGGCGGGCGAACACCGGGCGGCTTCGCGGCGCGCCAGGGGCGGCCCCTGGCCGGATGGGCGTCGGGGCAGAAGGACCGGAGCGTGAAGGAAGCCTGCGGAGTCTTCGGGGTCTACGCACCCGGACGGATCGTCGCCCAACTCACCTACGACGGCATCTACGCCCTGCAGCACCGCGGGCAGGAGTCGGCCGGCATGGCGGTGAGCGACGGCGAGACGATCACCGTGGTGAAGAACATGGGACTGGTCAGCACGGTCTTCGACGACCGGACCCTGTCGGGGCTCCCGGGCCGGCTGGCCATCGGCCACACCCGCTACTCGACCCACGGCTCCTCGGACTGGACGGCCGCCCAGCCGGTCTACCGCCCGGTGGGGAAGGCCGGCTTCGCCCTCGGCCACAACGGCAACCTCACCAACACGGCGGCGCTGGCGAAGCGGGCCGGGATGCTCCCCGGCATGGCGTCCACCGACAGCGACCTGATGGCCGAGCTCGTCGCCCGCGCTTTCGGCGAAGCCCCGGCCGACGACCTGCGCCCGGCCCTCCGGAAGGGTCTGGCGGAGGTGGAGGGCGCCTTCTCGCTGGTGCTGATCGACGCCGCCCACCTCTACGGGCTGCGCGACCCGCACGGCTTCCGGCCTCTCTGCCTCGGGCGGCTGGGCTCGGCCGAGCGCCCGGAGGGATGGGTGCTGGCTTCGGAGTCGCCGGCCCTCGACGTGATCGGGGCCACCTTCGTACGCGAGCTCGAGCCGGGCGAGCTGGTGGTGGTGGACGAGGACGGTCCCCACTCCGAGCGGCTGTTCGCCCGCGGCCGGGTCGAACCGCGGCTGTGCATCTTCGAGTTCGTCTACTTCGCCCGGCCCGACAGCCGGCTCTACGGCCGCGAGGTGCACGGGACCCGCCGGCGCATGGGCGAGCTGCTGGCCGAGCGGGCCCCCGTGGCCGCCGACCTGGTGATGGGGGTGCCCGATTCGGGGGTGCCGGCGGCCGAGGGCTACGCCCGCCAGAGCGGGATCCCCTACGGCCAGGGCCTGGTGAAGAACCGCTACATCGGGCGGACCTTCATCGATCCGGACCAGCAGGCGCGCACCATTGCCGTGCGGCGCAAGCTCAACCCCCTGCGCGACAACATCGGCGGTAAGCGGTTGGTGGTGGTGGACGATTCGATCGTCCGGGGCACCACCACCAGGGCGATCGTGGGCATGCTGCGCGACGCCGGGGCCCGCGAGGTCCACCTGCGGATCTCCTCACCCCCGTTCCGCTGGCCCTGCTTCTACGGCATCGACACCCCGGACCGCGCCGAGCTGCTGGCCGCGGTCCACACCCTGGGCGAGATCGAGTCCTTCCTCGGGGTGGACTCGCTGGTCTACCTCGAGCTCGACCAGCTGAAGGAGGCGATCGGCACCCCCGACCGCGGGTTCTGCGACGCCTGCCTCACCGGCGACTACCCGGTGGTCGTGCCCGACCACCGGCGACTGGCCGTCACCGGGGCGACGGCCGGCGAGCCGGCCGGCCCGTCCGGACCCGAGCCCCCGGGCGGGGCGACCGCGGCCGGCGGGGGGGAGCCCGACGACCGGGCCGCCGCCCTGCAGGCGGCGCTGCC
>DAHUYA010000005.1 GCA_027315445.1 Acidimicrobiaceae bacterium
TCGTTCGAGCCGCCGCCGGCGCTCCCGCAGGGCGAACCCGTGAAGGTGACCGGTCGAGCGACGGTTCCGGGTAGGTACCCGCAGCCCGCGACCGTGAAACCAGAGCCGGGAGGACGGGTCCGCTGCCGCCGGTCCGCGTGACCCCCGGTGTGGGTGGGTCCGGCCGAGTCCGGCCGGGTCCGGCCGGGTCTGGCCGGGTGTGGCGTGTGCGGCCGGGTGTGGGCGGATCTCGTCCCACCGTCGGTACGCTCGGTCACGGTCGACGAGGAGGTCGGATGACGGAGTGGGCCGATGTGGTCGTGGTCGGGCTCGGACCCGGCGGGGAGGACCTGGCCGGTCGACTGGCGACCGAGGGGCTCGACGTCGTAGCGATCGACGGCGGGCTGGTTGGGGGCGAGTGCCCTTATTGGGGCTGCATCCCGTCGAAGATGATGGTCCGGGCCGCCGACCTCCTGGTCGAGGGGCGCAGGGTGGGGGACCTGGCGGGGGAGTCGACCGTGCGCCCCGACTGGGCGCCGGTGGCTCGCCGGGTGCGGGAGGCCACCGACGGGTGGGACGACCAGGTGGCGGTCGAGCGGCTCGAGGGCAAGGGTGCCCGATTCGTGCGGGGGTGGGCCCGGGTCGTCGGCGAGCGACGGGTCGCGGTCGAGGACCGTGAGTTCGAGGCGAGACGGGCGTTGGTGCTCGCGACAGGCGCCGTGGCGTGGGAGCCACCGGTCCCCGGCCTGGCCGGCGTTCCCCACTGGACCAACCGCCAGGTCGTGGCGGCCGAGGAGCTCCCCTCCTCGATGACCGTGCTCGGCGGAGGAGCCATCGGTCTCGAGCTTGGCCAGGTCCTCGCCCGCTTCGGCGTGCAGGTACGCGTGGTCGAGGTGGCCGATCGGCTCCTGGCGACGGAGGAGCCGGAGTCCTCGATGCTGGTCGCCCGCGTGTTGACCACCGAGGGCGTCGAGGTGCACACCGGGGTCGAGGTGATCTCGGTCGCGGCCGACGAGGGGCGGCCGGCGCTCGTTCTGGCCGACGGCCGGCGGGTGGTGTCCGAGGAGCTGCTGGTGGCAACCGGGCGCCGGCCGGACCTCGGGGCACTCGGGGTGGGCGTGCTCGGGATCGACGAGGCCGGCCGGGGCATTCCGGTCGACGGCCACCTGCGGGCCGGTCGCGGCCTGTGGGCGATCGGGGACGTGACGGGGATTGGGGCCTTCACCCACGTATCGATGTACCAGGCCCGCATCGCCACTGAGGACATCCTGGGACGCCCTGGCCCCGCGGCCGACTACCGGGCGTTGCCTCGAGTCACCTTCACCGATCCCGAGATCGGGGCGGTGGGCCTCACGCAGGCCGGTGCCGAGGCGCAGGGGATCCGGGCGCGGACCGGGATGAGCGAGATCGCGTCGTCGGCGCGCGGTTGGATCCACGACGGCGGCAACGACGGCTTCGTGAAGGTCGTCGAGGACGCGGACCGGGGGGTGCTGGTGGGAGCGACCTCGGCCGGACCGTGCGGTGGGGAGACGCTGGGGCTGCTGTCCCTTGCGGTCCACGCCGCGGTGCCGACCCGGGAGCTGCGCCGCATGATCTACGCCTACCCGACCTTCCACCGCGCCGTCGAGGCGGCGCTCGACGACCTCGATGGTTGACGCCCATCAGGGGCGGCCGGCCGAACCGGTCAGGGGCGCTGGCAGAAGAGGTGCCAGCCAGCGCCACCCCAGGCGGCCAGGGTAAGGGCGCGGCCGAGCCAGCTGCCCAGGAAGAAGCGCACCACGTCGACCAGGCCGGGAAGGCGACGGGGCCCGGCCACGGTGGTGACCGCCAGCCAGAGCACCACCAGGCCGGCGAGGACCGCCCAGACGACGGCGCCCACCACCACGCCCGGCACCACCACGCCCGGCACCACCACGCCCAGCGCGACGCTGGTGGTCACGCCGTCCCCCGCCGCGGGAGTCGGCGCCAGCCGGCGACCAGGTAGGCGCCGACCGCGAGCCAGCCGGCGAAGACCGCTGAACGACCCCAGCGGTACCGGGTGACCTTGCCAGCGAAGTAGCTGAGGGTCGGCAGGTAGTGGGACTGGTGGGCGAACGAGTTGAGATCCCACGCAGCAATCGCGGCGACCAGCATGACCCACGCGACGACCCCGGCGATGTAAGCCGGGCGGACGCGCCATGGCTCGCTGTCGCCCAGCGAGCGGATGCCGCGGCCGGCCTGGCGCAGCCAGTCGACGCTCCGGAGGCGCTGGGACCGCCGGCCCACGACAACGGCCGCCGCGAGACCGAGCACGATGACCAGCCCCACGCTCCAGTGGGCCGCGGCGGTCTGGCGTTGCTGGGCGCCCTCCCAGACGGCCAGGACCACCCCGCCCACGGTCGAAACCGCCAGACCGGTCAGGGCGAGCCACCCGACCGGCGGAGAGAGCCGTTCGGTCATGGCCCAAATGGTGTCGGAGCGCCGGCGCTGCTGCACGGATGGTGCCGGCCCCTCGGTCCCGTCGGGCAGCCGGCACTCATCGCAGCTTGGCCAGTGCCTCGTTCAATTGCAGGACGTCGAGGTAGGAGGTGCCGAGGAACCCGAGCTCGGCACCCTGGGTCTCCTTCACGACCAGCGCCCGCAGTCGCGAGGGCGCGATCCCGGTGGCCCTCGACACCATGGGGATCTGGACCAGCGCGTCCCTCTGGCTGATGTCGGGGTCGAGACCGCTGCCCGAGGTGGTGACGAGGTCGGCCGTCGGGTGGACGCCGACCTTCTCCCAGGCGACGACCAATGCGTGGGCCTCTCGCACCAGGACGGCCGAACGCGGACCGAGGTTCGCAGACCCCGAGCTGCCGGCCTTGCCGTTGGCCATGAGCGGGTTGTCGGCGTCGGGACGGCCGTGGAACCACTGTTGGTCGAGAATCGTGGTCGTCGAGTACCCGTTCCAGTTCTGGCCGATCAGTGTCGAGCCGTTGGCGGTGATCGAGCCGTCGGCCTGGTGACGGAAGAAGAGCTGGGCCACGCCCGTGCCGAGGAGGCCGTAGACGAAACCCAACAGGACGATGAAGACCACGGCGAGGATCACCGAGCGCCGGAGTTGATCGAGCATTCGGAGCCTCCTCTCAGTACCAGTGGACGGCCGTCAGGAACAGGTCGATCAACTTGATGAAGATGAACGGGGCGACGATCCCGCCGACGCCGTAGATCAAGACGTTGCGGCGGAGGATCGCCTGCGCACTGCTCGGTCGCCAGCGGACCCCGCGCAGGGCCAACGGGATCAACGCCACGATGACGAGGGCGTTGAAGATCACCGCTGACAACACGGCGCTGGTCGGGCTGTGCAGACGCATGATGTTGAGGATCTTGAGCTGCGGGTAGGTGGCGACGAACAGCGCCGGGATGATGGCGAAGTACTTCGCCACGTCGTTGGCGATCGAGAAGGTGGTGAGCGACCCCCGGGTGATCAGCAGCTGCTTCCCGATCTCCACGATGTCTATGAGCTTCGTCGGGTTGGAATCGAGGTCGACCATGTTGCCGGCCTCCTTGGCGGCGGTGGTGCCGGTGTTCATGGCCACCCCGACGTCGGCCTGGGCGAGGGCCGGGGCGTCGTTCGTGCCGTCCCCGGTCATCGCCACCAGCCGGCCACCCTCCTGCTCGGCTCTGATCAGCTCGAGCTTGGCCTCCGGCGTCGCCTCGGCCAGGAAGTCGTCCACGCCGGCCTCCTGAGCGATGGCCGCCGCCGTGAGCGGGTTGTCGCCGGTGATCATGACCGTTCGGATCCCGGCCGCCCGCATTTCTGCGAAGCGCTCGTGGATGCCCTCCTTCACGACGTCCTTGAGCTCGATGACACCGAGGATCTCGGCGTCCTCGGCCACCACCAACGGGGTGGATCCCTGGCGGGAGATGCTCTCCACCAGGTCGTCGAGACCTGTGGGGACGCTGCCGCCATGTTCGGTGACCCAGCGTCGCACGGCGTCGGCGGCGCCCTTGCGGATCTGTCGCCCGTCGACGTCGAGGCCGGACATCCTGGTGGTGGCCGAGAACGGGACGAACTCGTGGGGGCCGGTGAGCTCACGCTCGCGGATGCCGAACCGTTCCTTGGCCAGCACCACGATCGACCGACCCTCGGGTGTCTCGTCGGCCAGCGAGGCGAGCTGCGCGGCATCGGCCACCTGGTGCTCGCTGTGGCCGCCGGCGGGGAAGAACTCGGAAGCCATCCGGTTGCCGAGGGTGATGGTGCCCGTCTTGTCGAGCAGCAGGGTCTGCACGTCGCCGGCCGCCTCCACCGCCCGGCCGCTCATCGCCAGGACGTTGCGCTGCACCAGTCGGTCCATGCCGGCGATCCCGATGGCCGACAGGAGGGCGCCGATGGTCGTGGGGATGAGGCACACGAGCAGGGCGACCAAGATCACGACCGAGACCGTGGCCCCCGAGTAGTGGCCGAAAGGCTGCAGGACGACGACCACCGGGATGAAGACGATGGTGAGCACCGCCAGCAGGATGGTCAATGCGATCTCGTTCGGGGTCTTCTGCCGGTTGGCCCCCTCCACCAGCGAGATCATCCGGTCGAGAAAGGTGTGGCCGCGCTCGGCGGTGATCCGGACGACGATGCGGTCGGACAGCACCCGCGTGCCGCCGGTCACCGCCGACCGGTCGCCGCCGGACTCGCGGATGACCGGGGCCGACTCGCCGGTGATGGCGGACTCGTCGACCGAGGCGACGCCCTCCACGATCTCCCCGTCCGAGGGGATGAGGTCGCCTGCCTCGCAGACCACCAGGTCGCCCTTGGCGAGATGCGAGGCCGCCACCCGCTCCTCCACGCTGCCCTCGGTCAACCGGCGGGCCTCGGTCTCCGAACGCATGCGGCGAAGGGAGTCGGCCTGGGCCCTGCCCCGCCCCTCGGCCATCGCCTCGGCGAAGTTGGCGAACAGCACGGTCAGGAAGAGCCAGACCGTGATCGACCACGAGAACAGGGTCGTGTGCGTGATGGACTCGATGAAGGTGACCACCGTGCCCACCAGGACGATGAACATCACGGGCTTCTTCACCTGCACCAGAGGGTCGAGCTTCTTGAGTGCTTCGACGCCGGCGTAGCGGAGGATCTCGCGGTCGAACAGGCTCCGCTGGCCGGCCACCCCGCGGGGCGCGGGGGCGCGGCCATCGCCCCCCGCCGATGCGACCGGTGCGGTGTCGGTGCTGCTCATTACAGGATCCCTCCGCTGAGCAGGTGTCCGAACGGGGTGAAGGTGGAGAGCACCGGCCCGAAGGCGGCGCCAAAGAACTTGTGGTGGGTCAGTTGCTCGACGATCGGGCCGAGGGAGACGGCCGGGAAGAAGGTCAGACCACCGACGATCAGGATGACGCCGATCAGCAGCCCGACGAACATGGTGTTGTCGGTCCGGAAGGTGCCGGCCGAGGCCGCTACCAGGTTCTTGGCCGCCAGCGAACCGGCCAGGGCGAGGGTCGGCACGATGATGACGAAGCGACCGAACAGCATGGCGACGCCACCCATGACGTTGTAGAAGGCGGTATTGCCGCTCAGGCCGGCGAAGGCCGAGCCGTTGTTGTTGGCCTGCGAGGTGAAGGCGTAGAGGATCTCGGAGAAGCCATGCGGCCCGGCGTTGAGTGGCCCGGCCCGCCCTGCGTGTATTGATACCGCCACCCCGGTGATCACCAACACGGTGATGGGCATGACCAGGATCCCGAAGCCGGCCAGCTTCACCTCCCGTGCCTGGATCTTCTTCCCCAGGTACTCCGGTGTTCGGCCGATCATCAACCCGCCGACGAAGACGGCGATGATGGCGAAGAGCAGGATGGTGTAGAGACCGCTGCCCACCCCACCCGGCGACACCTCGCCGAGCATCATCCCGGTGAGCAGTCCGAACCCGCCCATGGCGTTGTAGGAATCGTTCGCGCCGTCCACCGAGCCGGTCGAGGTCTGGGTGGAGACGACGCCGTAGAGGGCCGACTGGGTGTCGCCGAAGCGGACCTCCTTGCCCTCCATGTTGCCGCCCGGCTGATGGGTCACCCCGGCGGCGGCGACGGCCGGGTTGGACTGGTGCTCGGCGTAGGCAGTGAAGGTGAGCCAGCACCCGAAGATGATGGTCATGGCGGCCAGCACCGCCACCCCCTGGCGGATCGACCCGACCATCGTGCCGAACACGTAGGTCAATGCGACCGGGACCAGAAGGATCAGGACGAGCGACAGCAGGTTGGTGAGCCCAGTCGGGTTCTCGAACGGGTGCGCACCGTTGGCGTTGCAGAAGCCGCCGCCGTCGGTGCCCAGTTGCTTGATGGTCTCCATGAAGGCGACCGGGCCGAGGGCGATCACCTGGGTGACGCCGTTCAGCACGTCCTTGATGTGGGTCGGACCGCCGAGCGTCTGGACCGCCCCCTGGGAGACGAAGATGATCCCGGCAACGAAGGCGACCGGGAAGAGCACGTAGAGGCAGCCGCGGACGGTGTCCACCCAGAAGTTGCCGATGGTGGAGGAGCCCTTGCGGCTGAAGCCGCGGATCAGGGCCACGGCCACCGCGATGCCCACGGCGGCCGACACGAACTGCTGCACCATCATCACGCTCATCTGCGTGAAGTAGGACATCGTGGTCTCGCCGGCGTAGTTCTGCCAGTTGGTGTTGGTGAGGAACGACACCGAGGTGTTCCACGAGAGCGCCGGCGGTACCGCCCCCAGGTGCTGCGGGTTCAGTGGCAACGACCCCTGGATCCGCATGATGAGGTAGCCGATCAGCAGGGTGACGCCCGAGAAAGCGATCAGGGAGCCGGCGTAGCGCTTCCAGGACTGCTCGTGCTCGGGCCCGGTGCCCAGCAAGCGGTAGATGGGTCGCTCGATGAAGCCCAGGTAGCGCACCCGGCCCTCGTAGACGGCCACCATGTACTGCCCGAGGAAGCGCCAGGCGATGGCCACCAACACGACCATCGCCACGATCGTCCAGAAGAAGTCCACCGCTGGTCCGTGTCAGAACCGCTCGGGCTTGAACAGCGCCACGCCGACGTAGAGGAACATGGCGATGGAGAGCGCAAGGAGGAGCCCTTGGTCGACGGTCACACCCGCTCCAGCGCCCAGATCAGTCCGAGCATGGCCGCGAAGAACAGCAGCGTCCCCACCACGGCGAAGAAGTCACCCATGCAGTCGAGTCTGTCGGCGCCATCGTCAACAGGCCGTTGCGCACCGCCGGTGGAGCGTCAACAGAACGTCAACGGGCCGGACCTCAACGGGCCGGACGTCGACGGAACGTCAGTGTCGGTCAGTCGGCGAGCAGCTGGTAGCCGATTCCCGGTTGCGTGTGCAGCATCGAACCGGCGTCGCCGAGCTTCCGCCGAAGCCGGTGGGCGTACACCCGCAGGTAATGGGCCTCGGTGGCGTAGCCCTGCCCCCACACGTCACGCAGGATCATCTGATGGGTGCAGATCGTCCCCGCGTGGCGGGCCAGGGAGGCGAGCAGGTCGAACTCTCGCCCAGTCAGCTCGAGGGGGGTGCCGTCCACCTCGGCCATGTGGTGGACGAGGTCGATGTCGAGCCGGCCGACCCGCAGCTCGGTCGGAGCGGCGGGCTGTTGCGCCGCCGTCGAGCGGCGCAGGGCCGCCCGCAGGCGGGCCTCGAGCTCGGGCAGGCCGAAGGGCTTGGTGACGTAGTCGTCGGCCCCGCTGTCGAGCGCCGCCACCTTGCGCTCCTCGTTCCCGGCCGCCGACAGGACGATCACCGGCACCTGGCTCCACTGCCGGATGCGACGGCACACCTCCACCCCGTCGAGGTCGGGCAGTCCCAGGTCGAGCACAACCACGTCCGGATCGGTGAGTGACGCCTGGTCCACGCCCTCGGTACCGGTGCGGGCCAGGACCACCTCGTGGCCGCGGGCCGACAGTGCGATCCGGAGCGCCCGCAGGAGCGCCGGGTTGTCGTCGATCAGCAGGATGCAGGCCACGGCTCAGGTTCCGGACCGGCAGGGCCCCGCGGCGTCGACTGTCTCGCCCGCTGCTGCGGCCCGGGGCATGCCCACCACGAACCGGGCACCCCCGCCCTCGGCCTCTTCCACGGCGATGCGCTGCCCGTGCGCCTCCACGAAGGACTTGGCGATGGTGAGCCCGAGACCGGCCCGCCCGCCGCCGGTGGAGTTGAACATCTCGAAGATCCGCTGCCGCTCCGCGGCCGGCACCCCCGGGCCGTGGTCGCGCACGGCCACCTCGACCACGCCGTCCCGGGCGGCCGCGCCGATCTCGACCGGAATCCCGGGCGGCGAGTAGCGGGCGGCGTTCTCGAGCAGGTTGACCAGGGCCTGCACCATCAGCACCTGGTCCACGTCGACCGCCGGGAGGTCGTCGGGGAGGTCGGCGCTGACCGATACCGGCTCGCCGGCGGCCGCCAGCGCCCGCCACGCCTCGTCGACCAACTCCATCACCGGTACGACCTCGCGTCGCAGCTCGATGGCGCCGGCATGGATCCGGGTCATGTCGAGGAGGTTGGTCACCAGGCGGCTCAGGTTGCCCGACTGGGTCTCGATCAGCTCGAGCAGTTCCTCACGGTCGGCCTCGTCGAGGGAAGGACCGCCCTGGCGCAGGGTCGAGACGGCGGCCGTGATCGAGGAGAGCGGCGTCCGCAGGTCGTGGCTGACCGCTCCCATCAGGGCGTCCCGCCAACGATCCACCTCCTCGAGGAGCTGGCTTCGGACGGCCTGCTCGCGCAGTTGCCGGCGTTCGATGGCCAGGGCGGCGTGGTTGGCGTAAGTCCGCAGCAGGTCCTGCTCGTGGGGGTCGAGCGCCGGTCCGGCGAGTGCCACCATGCCGATCGGTCGCCCGGCGGCGGTGAGCACCACCCGCAACCAGCCTTCGGCACCCTCAGCGCGCAGGGTGTCGGTACGGCCGGGGTGGGGCTGCAGTCGCTGCAGCTCGCCCGCCGAAGGCGGCACGCCGGCGAGGGCCGAGAGCTCGAGCCGGCCATCGGCGCCGGAGAGGAGCACGGCCACCGACCGGGCGTGGAAGGCGCGCTCGATGGTGTCGGCGGTCAGTTGCAGGAGGTCGACGAGTGGCTTGTCGGCGATCAAGAGGTCCGACAGCACATAGATCCGTCGGGTGTCCTCCTCGCGTCGGCGGGCCTGGGCCTGGGCGAGCTGCAGGAAGGAGACCACCCGGGCGACCAGCAACATGACCGCCGCGTAGACCGCCAGCGCCACCCAGTCCTGCCCCGCGCTGACGGCCAGGGTGCCGTAGGGCGGGATGAAGAGGATGTCGTAGGCCAGGAAGCCGGCTGCCACCGCCACCACCCCGGCCGGGATGCCGCCGACCACGACACCGGCCACCACCGGCACCACCAGGACCAACGGGGGTATGGCCGGGAGGAGGTGGGGCCGCCAGACGAGCATCAGGCCGCTGAGCGCGCCGACACCGGCCAACGCCACCAGCACGCCGGCCGCACTCCTCCGGAGCGACGTCACCGCAGCTTCACCTCGCCTTCACCCCGCAGTGTAGGGGTGCGGCGACGGTCCCCCCGGAAGTCTCCGGCCGCCAGGAGGGCGCCGACCGTCCGTCGTTGTCCAGGTTCCGCGAGAATGTGACGATGACCGCTCTCCCGCAGGGCGTCGACGAGGAGACCCAGCAGGCGGTCCGCCCTGCCGGCCGGTTTCGGGTGTACGTCGGCTCCGCCGCCGGGGTGGGCAAGACCTGCGCCATGCTCGACGAGGGCTGGCGCCGACACAACCGCGGGACCGACGTGGTCGTCGGGTTCGTCGAGACCCACGGGCGCGTGCACACCGCCGAGCTGATCCGGGACCTCGAAGTGGTGCCCCGCAAGAAGGTGCCCTACCGCGGGAGCGCGTTCGAGGAGATGGACCTCGACGCGGTGCTGGCGCGCAAGCCGGAGGTGGCGCTGATCGACGAGCTGGCGCACACCAACGTGCCGGGCTCGGGACGGCACGCAAAGCGCTGGGAGGACGTGCTCGAGCTGCTCGACGCAGGCGTCGCCGTGGTGACCACGGTGAACATCCAGCACCTCGAGTCGCTGGCCGACGCGGTCGAGGAGATCACCGGAGTCGCCATTCGCGAGCGCGTGCCCGACTGGGTGGTCCGCAAGGCCGATCAGATGGAGCTGATCGACTCCTCGGCCGACCAGCTCCGCCGCCGGATGCTGCACGGCAACATCTATCCGGCCGCGAAGGTGCCCGGGGCCCTGAACGGCTTCTTCCGCACCGAGAACCTGGTCGCGCTGAGGGAGCTGGCGCTCCGGTTCGTGGCCGACGAGACCGAGGAGGAGCTGCTCCGCTACCTGAAGGCCCAGCGTCCAGCCGGCGTCTGGGAGACCGCCGAGCGGATCCTGGTGGCGGTGACCGGCGCCTCCGGGGCGGACTCGGTGGTGCGCCGTGCGGCCCGCATGGCCCAGCGGACCAAGGGCGACCTGCTGGCGTTGCACGTCCGGGTGGAGGACGGGGTGGGGAAGAAGCCGCCCGCGACGCTCGAGTCCCTGGTGGCCGACGTGGGCGGCAGCTGGCACGAGGTGACCGCCGACGACCCGGCCCGGGCGCTGGTCGAATTCGCGGCCGAGCACCAGGTTACCCAGATCGTCGTCGGGGCGACCCGCCGGAGCAGGTGGGAAGAGTGGCGCCGCGGTACGGTCGTGCGCAAGGTGCTGCGCTTCGCGGCCGACGCCGGGATCGACGTGCACGTGATCGCCCGCCGCACGGGCGGCGTTCGCGAGACGACCGAAGGGCCGGACGGCCACGCGCCAGGCGAACAAGGGAGCGGAGAGTGACCACCACCTCGCAACCGAAGAGGACGGGGACGAACGGGCGGGAGGGGGCCGGCGGTGTGGCGCCCGACGATGCCCAGCGGGTCGACCGGCTGATCGACCAGCTGCTGGCCGACCTGCCGCCGGGCCAGACCAAGCCGGTGGTGTTCCTCGGTGCCCAGTTCGACCGTGGCCTGGCCTGGGTGCACTACCCCGAGGGGGACGGTGGCCTGGACCTCAGCCCGGCGCTGCAGCAGCACGCCGTCCAGCGGTTGGCGAGCGCCGGGGCCCCCTCGTCGGGGCGGCGCAATCCCATCGGCTACGGGATGGTGGCGCCGACCGTGGCGGTCCACGGGACCCCTGAGCAGCGGGCCCGGTACCTGCGACCGCTGTTCACCGGTGAGGAGGTCTGGTGCCAGCTCTTCAGCGAGCCCGGCGCCGGCTCCGACGTGGCCGGGCTGGCCACCCGGGCCCTGCGCGACGGTGACGAATGGGTGGTCGACGGGCAGAAGGTCTGGACGACCCTGGCCCACATCGCCAGCTTCGGCCTGCTACTGGCCCGCACCGATGCCGACGCCCCCAAGCACCGTGGGATCACCTGCCTGCTGGTGGACATGCACGCCCCGGGGGTCGAGGTCCGCCCCCTCCACCAGATCACCGGGGAGGCGGAGTTCAACGAGGTGTTCTTCACCGCCGCCCGGGTGCCCGACGGTGCCCGCCTCGGGGCGGTGGGAGACGGCTGGGGGGTGGCCATCACCACCCTCATGAACGAACGGGTGTCGATCGGGGGCAACGTGGCCCAGCGCGGCCAGGGCCCGATCGGCGACGCCCTGGCCATCTGGCGGGAGCGCTACCGGGACGACCGCTCCCCCCGGGCGCTCGCCCTCCGTGACCGGCTGATGGCGGCCTGGGTGCGCAGCGAGGTCGGCCGGTTGACCAACCTGCGGGCCGTTCAGGCCCGCAGGACCGGCACGCCCGGACCCGAGGGATCGGTCGCCAAGCTGGCCTTCGCCGAGGAGAACAAGAGGATCTACGAGCTCTGTGTGGACCTGTTGGGGGCGGAGGGGATGCTGCACAGCTCCGACTACCCGAAGGTGCGCCCGGGGGAGGTGGCGATGGGCACCACGGACGTCCACAAGGCGTTCCTCCGGGCCAGGGCCAACTCCATCGAGGGCGGCACCTCGGAGGTGATGCGCAACATCCTGGGCGAACGCGTGCTCGGGCTGCCGGGAGAGCCACGTACCGACCGCGACCTCGCCTGGAAGGACATCCCTCGGAGCTGAGCCCCGTCTGCCTCCCCGAGGGGCCGTCCGTCCCGGAGTGGCCCTTGGGCCGGATTCCCCTGGTGGGGGGGACTGGCTCGGTAGGGTGTTCCAAACCGGAAAGGCAACCGTCAGGGAGCCGGAAGGGGGATGCCCGTGGCCGGTCGCTTCGGTCGGAGGTCGTTGTTGGGTGGTGGTGCGGCGCTCGGCGCCGGGCTCCTGCTCGGAGCGACGGCCGGCGAGAGCGGCGCCGGGGCGGTGGTGACCCACGGGAAGGGGTTGAACGGGATAAGCACCGCCAGGCCGAGGCGGGGTGGTTCGCTGGTGATCGGGGTCTCCAGCGAGGAGGTGGGGTTCAACCCGACGACCGCCCGCTTCGACCCCACGGGCTTCATGTACGGGAGGACCGTCTTCGACCCGCTGATGATCGTGACCGCCGACGGGGGCGTCGCCCCCTACCTCGCCGAGTCGGTGACCCCCAACGCCGACTACACGGTCTGGACGATCACGCTGCGACCGGGGCTCAACTTCCACGACGGGACCCCCTGTGACGGTGCGGCCCTGCTGGCCAACGTGGACGCCCAGTACAAGTCGCTGCTCACAGGGGTGGCGCTGCAGCCGGTCGTGGCCGCCTACCGTCAGACCGGTCCGCTGTCGATCGCCATGACCATGCACCGCGCCTGGGTCACCTTCCCCTATACCCTGGCTGAACAGCAGATCTGTTTCGTGGCTGCACCCTCGATGCTCGACGCCCCGAACGGAGGAACGGCGCACCCGATCGGGACCGGCCCGTTCAAGTTCGTGGAGTGGCTGCCCAACAGCCACTTCACCGCGGTGCGCAACGAGGGCTACTGGCGTCAGGGGCTGCCCTACCTCGACTCGGTGACCTTCCGCCCCCTGCCCGATGCAGGGGCCCGGGCGGAGGCGCTCCAGGCGGGCAACGTCGACATGGTCCACCTGACCGAGCCACAGCAGATCCTGCAGTTCCGGCAGAATCACTCCTACGCCTACGTCGACAACAGTGGAAAGATGGTGGGCTCACCCAACACGAACTGTGCGATGCTCAACACGTCGGTCTTCCCGTTCAGCGATCACGATGCCCGTCTGGCCATGGCGAAGGCCACCAATCGCCTGCAGTACGCCAAGGTGATCGACCTCGACGTCAACGCGCCCTCCACCGGCATCTTCCAGCCGGGTTCCCCGTACTATTCGGAGACGACCTATCCCGAGTACGACGCGGCGGGCGCCAAGGCGCTGGTGAAGAAGGTGGAGCAAAGACACGGCCGGCCGTTCGCCTTCAGCTTCAACGCAGTCTCCTCGCCCTACACCTACCGGATCGCCGAGTACGTGCAGCAGACGCTGCAGACCGTCGGGATGAAGGTGACGGTCAACGCCATCGAGACCAACGAGTTGATCAGCGATGCCCTGGCCGGCACGTACCAGGCGACCGAGTGGAGCCAGTTCGGCGGCATGAGCCCGGATCTCAATTACGTCTGGTTCTCGACCACCACCCTCAACGACCACGGCATCTCGATCAACATGGCCCGCAACGACGACCCCCGGATCGAGCGCGCCCTGCTGGCCGGGATGGAGAGCGCCGACCGCACCACCCGCGTCAAGGCATTCCGCGCGGTGAACGAGTACCTGGCTCAGGACCTTCCTTACATCTGGACCGACCGATCCACCTGGGCGCTCGTGTCGACCCCGAAGGTCCAGAACTGGAACAACCCGACCACGCCCGCCGGAGTGCCCGCGCTCGGCAACGACCAGGGAGTCTGGTGGCTCACCCAGACCTGGATCAGCTGAGTCCCGGAGTCCGAGGACGGTGACGACCAGCCCACCTGCCGGGTGGTGGATGGCCTCCGACGGGCGGTGGTACCCGCCGGAGCTCCACCCGCTGCGCCGGGCGGCGCCGCCGCGCCCGACCGCGCAGGCCGCCGTCCCCGCACAGGGATGGGCGCCACCCCGGAGCGCCCCGCCACCTCAGGCGGCACCGCCCGCACCGAGCGCACCGCCCGCACCGCCCGCACCGCCCGCACCGAGCGCACCACCCGCACCGTTCAGGCCCATTCCCTCGGTCCCGCCGCTGACTCCCCTGAGCATGCGTCAGTCGACGCCGCACCGGCCCGGCGCCAGGTCAGCGGCGGTCCCTGCGTCGCCGGGTGGTTTCCCGGGCCCCCTGCCCCGGTACACGGTGCAGACCACGGTCGACCGGGCCAGCCGGCCCGACCTGGCGCTCGGCCCGGCCTCGCTCACCACCGCCACCCGCCGGCACCGGACCCGGTCGATGCCGCTCGGCTCGGTCTTCCTGGTCGTGGTCCTCGTGCTGGGTATCGGGGGCGGTTACTACTGGTACCGCCATCGCACGACCCCCCATTCGTCGGCCGTGAACGCTGCCGAGTCGTTCGTCACGGACCTCTACGGCGGGTCGCCGGGGACCGTCCAGGCGATGTTGCTGCCCGGCCAGAGCTTGAGCGTGTTGACCCACCCGTCCGCCCCCGTCTCCTTCGGCGTGGGCTCGGTCACCCGCCAGGGCGCCGACGAGGACGTCAACCTCGAGGTGTGCACCACCACCGATGGGCGGGGCTGCGGGGCGCAGTCGGGGAACGGAACTTCGGCCGTGGTGCCCACTCGTGAGGTGAACGGGCGTTGGTATGTCGACCAGAGTCTCATCGCCCCCTGTCCCGGAACGGGCAGCCTCCAGACGGTGGTCGTCTGCCAGAACTGAGCGAACCCCTACTGCCCGTCGGCCAGATGTCCGTCGAACCAGTCGAGGGTGCGTTGCCAGGCGTCCTTGGCATCTGCCGGGTTGAAGACGCTCGGGCGGTCGTTGCAGTGGAAGCGGTGGTCGAGGTCGCCGTACAGGTCCAGCCAGGGGGTGCCGAGGGCGGGTGCGAGGTCGACGAGGGCCGGGAGGCCGAAACGCCCCTCGGTCACGCCCCCGCCGTAGAAGGTGACCGTCGCCCCCAGGGGGCGCAAGGTGGCGGCGTAGAAGGAGACGGTGCCGTCCATGCAGACGCGACCACCCCGATCCGGCTGTCGGCGAAACCATGGACATGGAGGTGGGTGAACGATGCCTCGAGGTCGGTCGCCAGCCCGCCCGCCGTGAGTCGGGACATCACCGGCACGACCTTCGAAAGGTCGTCGTAGGGGAGGACCGGGGAGCGGGGTGGCGACGGTGGCCGGCATGGGGCCGTCGTCGGTCTCGATGGTGAGGTCGGCGACGCGCTCACTGGTGTGGGCTCCTCTCGGTTCGGCGGTCGGCCGGGGTCCGGCCTCCTTCTTGTCCGCTCATCCGCTCCTTCTTGTCGGCTCATCCACTCCGAGCCCCTCACCCGCGGGGTCGGCCGGCGGCCGCCAGCAGGTGGGCGAGGGTCGAGGTCACCGCCCTGGCCATCGGAAGGTGGAGGAACTCGTTGGGGCCGTGGGCGTTGCTGCCGGGTCCGAGCACCCCGGTGGCCACCAGCTGGATCCCCGGGA
>DAHUYA010000006.1 GCA_027315445.1 Acidimicrobiaceae bacterium
GGATCTGGGGGGTCCTGATCCTCGCGGTGCTGGGGGTTCTGATCATCCCCACCCTGCTCCCCCACTCCAATGCCAAGTCGCTGACGTACTCGCAGTTCCTCTCCGACGTCGGCACCCACCAGGTCGCCAAAGCCAACATCGACAACACCTCCGGCGTCATCACCGGGGCGCTCAGGAACGGGACCTCCTACACGGTGAGCGGCCCCGAGCCGGTCATCCCCAACGACGTCAAGACCATGCGCTCGGACGGGGTCCAGGTCACCTTCTCGACACCGAGCGATCTGCTCGGAACGCTCCTTCCCTACGTGCTGCTGTTCGGGCTCATGCTGGTGGTGATCCTCTTCATCGGCCGCCAGGCGCGGGGCCAGATGTCAGGAATCATGTCGATCGGTCGCTCCAAGGCTCGGCTGTTCAGCGCCGACCGACCTTCCACCACGTTCGCCGACGTGGCGGGCTACGGGGGGGTGAAGCAGGAGATCAGCGAGGTGGTCGACTTCCTGAAGACCCCCGGTCGCTTCAAGGAGATCGGCGCCAAGATCCCCAAGGGCGTCCTCCTGGTCGGGCCACCCGGCACCGGCAAGACCCTGCTCGCCCGGGCCGTAGCTGGCGAGGCCGGGGTTCCGTTCCTCTCGGTGAGCGGTTCGGACTTCATGGAGATGTTCGTCGGCGTCGGCGCCAGCAGGGTCCGCGACCTCTTCCAGACCGCCCGCAAGCAGTCCCCGGCGATCGTGTTCGTCGACGAGATCGACTCGATCGGCCGGAAGCGGGGTGCGGGGCTCGGCGGCGGGCACGACGAACGCGAGCAGACGCTGAACCAGATGCTGTCCGAGATGGACGGCTTCGACCCGGCCGAAGGTGTGGTGGTCATCGCCGCCACCAACCGGCCCGACATCCTCGACCCGGCGTTGCTGCGCCCGGGGCGGTTCGACCGTCAGATCGTGGTCCCGTTGCCCGACCTCGAGGAACGTCTCCCGATCCTCCAGGTGCACTGCAAGGGCAAGCGGATCTCGCCCGACGTCGATCTCGAACTGGTGGC
This sequence comes from Acidimicrobiaceae bacterium, assembly GCA_027315445.1. Lineage (GTDB taxonomy): Bacteria > Actinomycetota > Acidimicrobiia > Acidimicrobiales > RAAP-2 > DAHUYA01. The sequence continues at coordinate 1,037 of DAHUYA010000006.1, forward strand.
GCGGGGCACCCCGGGGATGAGCGGCGCCGACCTGGCCAACCTGGTCAACGAAGCCGCCCTCCACGCCGTGCGACGGGGAAGCGCGGCCATCGGCATGATCGACTTCGAATCAGCCCGTGACCGCGTGCTCATGGGCCAGCGCCGCGAGAGCCTGGTGCTCTCCCCCGAGGAGAAAGAGCGGGTGGCCTACCACGAGAGTGGACACGCTGTCCTGGCCTACGTGCTCGACCATGCCGACCCGGTGCACAAGGTCACCATCCTCCCCACCGGCATGGCGCTCGGGGTCACCCAGCAGCTCCCGATGGAGGAGCGCCACATCCACCCCCGCGCCCACATCGAGGACAGCCTGTGCGTCCGCATGGGGGGCCGGGTGGCCGAGCTGCTGGTCTACAGCGACCTGTCGACCGGCGCCTCCAACGACCTCGTGGGCAACACCGAGCTGGCCCGCAAGATGGTCCGCGAATGGGGCATGAGCGAGGAGATCGGGCCGATGGCCTGGGGCTCCCAGGGGCAGGTTTTCCTCGGAGAGGACCTCATGCACACGCGGGACTACTCCGAGGACACCAGCCGGGTGATCGACGCCGAAGTCGAGCGGATCCTCCGATCCCAGGAGGAGCGGGCCGTCGAGGTGCTCACCCGCCACCGGGCCGGCCTCGACGCCTTGGCCGCCGCCCTGCTCGAACAGGAGACGATCGACGGCGTCGAGGTGGGGCGCCTGGTCGACGAGGCCTTCGGCCGACCGGTCCACGAGAGCGGACCCAAGGCAGTGGCGCCGGTCTTCCATCCCAACGGGCACGGGAGCAACGGCAGCAGGAACAACAGCAACGGGCACGGTTCCCCCGAGCCGGTGGCCGTGCCGAGCGCCACCGAACAGACCACGACCGGCCACCCGGGGAGCGGGCCCGCACCTGCCGACGGGTCCCCGCTTCAGGGCCCACCTCCCGGAGCCCCCGGGAACTGGCCGCCCCCCCAATGGCATCCGCCGGCCAGTGGCCCACACGCCGGATGGGGCCCGCCCCCTTGGACGCAACCAGGGGGGTCCGGCACGCCACCGGGCGGGTACCCGCCCGCCGGGTATCCGCCCCCCTACGGTTCGGGCCCCACGGGCCCCACAGGCCCCGTCGAGCAGACCGGCAGCGGTGCCGGCAACTGGCCGCCGCCACCCTGGCCGGAGGGTCAGGAGCCGGGCCGCACCTGACCCCGGGGTCGGCCACCGGACCACAACTGATCTCCCGGCGACCCACCGACTCCCGGCGGGATCCACCGGCCGGGCCGGGCTGCACCGGGTGCAGGATGGGCGCAGTTCGGGCGTCGGCTGGCCTCAGCGGGGCGTCGGCGGCAACCGGCAGGCGTGCGCCGCCGACCGCGCGGCCCGGCCGGCCGCCCGGCCCACATCCCGCCCGAGTCGGACGAGATCCGGGATGCGCCTTGGATGGGCCAGGACCAGGCGCAAGGCGGCCGCCACGTCGGCCGATCCGTCCGGTCGGAGGATGCCGAACACGGCATCGTCCACCATCCCGTCGTGGGGGCGGTCGCTGACGCAGCGGAAGATCGTCCAGCTCACGCCTCGCTGCTCGCAGACACCGCCGACCGCGGCGCTCTCCATGTCGACCGCCATCACGCCGCGTGACCGCAAGGCCGCCAGGTCGTGGTCGGCCGTGATGAAATCCGCCGTCGTCGCCACCATGCCCGCCTGATCCACGCCGCCCAGCGCGCTGGGGCGTCGCTCCTCACCGGTGGCCAGGTCGAGCACCACCTCCGGGACCACGGTCGTCCCGACCTTGACCCCGGGGTCGATCCCTCCGGCGACACCGCTCAACACCACATGGACATCGGGATTCCGGTCGAGGAGCCGGGTGGTGGCCTCGGCGGCGGCCGCCGGCCCCACGCCGATGAGGGACGCCGTCACCTCCCCACCGCCCGGCAGCGATCCCCGGTACAACATCGCGTCGTCGGCTCGACGGAGCCCGCACGCCCGTACGACCGGGCGAAGCTCCGAGCGCATGGGGGTCAGCACCAGGAACCGGCGGTCGGGCGGGAGGCAGGGGTCGGACATTGGCGCAACGCTATTGCACCAGCGTTCGCCTCCGGTTCCCCTCGCCGGCCCGCAGCCGTAGCCTGGGTACGGCCCCGATGGAGGACATGGCGTGCACCTGCTCGAGAAGAAGGCGTCGCGGGATCCGTTCCCGTTCCCGTCCGAGCCGCGCCTCGAGGACACCGATCACCGACGGGCGGCCAACCGGGCGATCGGGCTCTCGGCGGTCGGCCTCGGTCTGACGGGCGCCGCCGAGTTGGGCATCGCGCTGCTCAGCGGCTCGGTCGGGCTTCTCGGGGACGCCCTGCACAACCTCTCCGACGTCTCCACCTCGGCCGCCCTCTTCGTGGGGTTCCGCCTCTCTCGGCGGTCGGCCACCCCGTCCCACCCCTACGGTTACGAGCGGGCCGAAGACGTGGCCGGTCTGGGCGTTGCCCTGGCCATCTGGGCCAGCGCCGTGTTCGCCGCGGTGGTGAGCGTCCACAAGCTCACAGAGCACGGGAGGACTTCCCACCTGGGGTTCGGGATCGCCGCCGCCCTGGTCGGGATCGCCGGCAACCAGGTGGTGGCCCGGTACAAGGGGCAGGTCGGGCGCCGGATCCGGTCCGCCACCCTGCTGGCCGACGCCAATCATTCGTGGCTCGACGCCTTGGCCTCGGCCGGCGCCCTACTCGGCCTGGTCGGGGTGAGCCTCGGGCTGCCGTGGGCGGACGGGGTCGCCGGCCTGGTGGTCACCGCCTTCATCGTCCACGTCGGATGGGAGGTCAGCTCGGCGCTGGTGGCCCGGCTCATGGACGGGGTCGACCCCACGGTGGTCGAACGGGCCGAGAAGGCCGCCACGGCGGTGCCGGGTGTCGGCCACGTCCATGTCCGTGCCCGCTGGTCCGGTCGGTCGCTGCTGGTGGAGGTGGAGGGCTACCTGGCCGACGGAACCTCCCTGCGCCAAGCCGACGCCGTGGG
>DAHUYA010000019.1 GCA_027315445.1 Acidimicrobiaceae bacterium
TGCATCGGCGAGGAGCCCGACACCGTCGAGGACGCCTACGAGCCCTACCTCCTCCAGCAGGGCCTGCTCCAGCGCACCACGCGCGGCCGGGTGGCCGCGCCCCGGGCCTTCGCCCACCTCGGCCTGGACCCGGTCGGCGCCACCCTGGGCTGATGTGGAACGGAATGTCAACCTCCCGCGCGGATCTTGCGCGGAGTGGTTTCTGGCCGCGTCGAACCAGAGGTTCGACACCTGGGTGGTCCTGAGCAGTCGACGGGGCCCCTGCGTCAGGACGGAGCGCCCGCAGCGAAGCGAGGACGAACGGTCTTGACGCAGGGGTGGCGGCTGCTACGCGCTCCCCGTTGAGCTGGGCGGAGATCGGTCGAGAACTCGACCATGCACCGGGACACAGGTGCGGTTCGACGAACCGCCACGCTGATGTTCGCGGGTTCTCACCGCAAGATGACGATGCGCAGAACGGTGCCCCTCACTGAGATCGCGTCCGGACCGGGAGGTCCGGGGTCGCACAGCCCAAACGGGGATCTTCTCTGCCGCGGCGGCGGCCCGGTGCATGGTGGAGGCCTCGCTCACGACCCCGCCGAGGGTGGAGCGAGCTGATGGGGTGACACGTCAGGCGACCATCTCGGCCCACAGGAAGCCGGCCAGCTCCCTGGCCACGGCGGTGACCACGACGTTGCGGGAGCTCTTGGTGGCGGCCAGTCGAGAGAACTTGGCGGTCAGGTGGACCTGGGCCTTCCAGGCCCGGGCGATGGTCTCGTCGCTGGCCCGGGCCTGGCGCCGGGCGATAACGGCCCCGGTGGCCGGACGGTGCTGGTAGGACCAGGCGGACTCAACCAGGGCGGTGCGCAGGTGGATGTTGCCGGTCTTGGTGATCCGACCCCGCTTGGTGCGGTCCCCCGAGGAGTACTCCGAAGGCGTGAGGCCGCAGAAGCCCATGAACGAGGTGGCCCGGGGGAAGCGGACCCAGTCGCCCACCTCGGCCCCGAGGGCGAGCGCTCCGAGCTCGGTCACGCCCCGGTAGGCGGCCAGGCGGGCCACCGTCTCGGCGAAGGGCCCGGACTCGAAGTAGCACTTGAGGTCGCTCTCGACGGCTGCCAGCTCGGCGTCGAGGCCCGACAGCACGGAGCGGTAGCGGGCATAGGTGCGGGTGAGCGCCTCGTCGTCGAAACGCACCCTGGCCAACCACGCCTCGTGGCGCATGGTCCAGTGGGATCCCTCGCGGAAGACCATGTTGTGGCGGAGCAGGAACTTGACGAGCCGGTGTCGGGCCCGGGTGCGGTCGGTGACGAGGTCGCTCCTCGTCCGGCACAGGTCCCGGATGGCCTCTTCGGCCTCGGTGGGGATGCGCACCGGCGTGAGCTGCCCCGCCCGGTAGAGCTCGGCCAAGTGCCGGGCATCGCGCCGGTCGGTCTTGACCCGGGCGCCCGAGCTCATCGGGATCAGCGAAGGGGCGATGACGTCACAGGCGATCCCCATCTGTCCGAGGAACCGGGCCAGGGCATATCCGGAGGGGCCGGCTTCGTAACAGACGGCCAGGGACGCCGGGTCGCCCAGAGCACCCACGAACCGCCGGATGGAGGCGTCGTCGGGGAAGAACCGGTCGATCAGGGCGGTGTCGGATCCGGGCTCGAGTACCGCGGAAGTGATCGAGTTCTTGTGGACGTCAAGGCCTACAAAGGTCGTGTCAGACTGGGAAAGGCGATGGAACATGGCTGGCTCCTTCTGTATGTGGCGCCGCCCAACACGGTGACCCACGTGGGATCAACCTTTGCCGAACGGCGCCAGCCGTTCCATCGTCACTGAGGGGGAGCGGAACGGCCGCCCCCGGCGCGGACCCGGCGCGATGCGGTGTCCGGCCCCGCCCGCCACGGCGGCCGGCGCGGGATCAGCCGTTGCCGACCGGCCCCGGCCGGCGCATCGTCGCTGAGGGTCCGACCCCGGGCACTAGGGTGCTGCCGATGGCCACGGTCGTCTTCCTCCACGCCCACCCCGACGACGAGGCCATCGCCACCGGCGGCACGATGGCCTCGCTGGCCGCACGCGGCCACCGGGTGGTGCTGGTCACGGCCACCGACGGCGGACTGGGCGAGGTGCCCGACGGGCTGCTGGCCCCGGGCGAGACCCTGGCCGGGCGACGGGCGGCGGAGCTGGCCCAGGCCTGCACCGTGCTGGGCGTGGCCCGCCAGGTCTTCCTCGGCTACACGGATTCCGGCATGGCCGACGAGCCCACCAACGCCCGACCGGGCTGCTTCGCGGCGGCCGACCTCGACGAGGCGGCCCGCCGTCTGGCCGGGCTCCTCGACGAGGAGGGCGCCCACGTCCTGGTCACCTACGACGAGCACGGCGGCTACGGCCACCCCGACCACGTGCAGGTCCACGCCGTGGGGATGCGGGCGGCCGAGTTGGCCGGCACGGAGGTGGTCTACCTGGCCACCATGGACCGAGGGGTGATGCGGGCGTTGCGCGACCGGGCGGACGAGCTGGGCGTCGACGGCGGTCCCGGCGACGCCGACCCCGACCAGTTCGACACGCTGGGGGAACCGAGCGAGCGGATCACCACGGAGGTGGACGTCACCCCCTTCCTGGCGGCCAAGCGTGCTGGAATGGCGGCCCACGCCAGCCAGATCGGGCCCGACAGCTTCTTCCTGGCCGTACCCGACGAGCTCTTCGCCGAGCTGTGGGGGCGCGAGTGGTACGTCCGGATCCGCCCCGCGCCCGACGGGCTCTGCGACGGTCGCCGGGAACGCGACCTCCTCGTCAGTGGGCCCGGGGGCTCGCCGACCCGTCGGAGCCCGGTCGGGCCGGCGGCGGACCGATGACGACCCACCGGGTCCTGCGGGTCCACGGCGGCCGACTGGGGGTCGGCGAGCGCCGGACCGAGCTCGAGGGCGAGCTCGACCGCCAGGCGGCCGAGGGGTACCGACTGCTCCACACCTTCGCCGTGGACGACAACGTCTACCTGGTCCTGTGCCGGCAGGAGCGCAGCCCGACCTAGCGCCCGCCGGCGAGCGGCCGGCGGGTCAGAACTCGGTGAAGGCCTCGATGGAGACCACCCGGTTGCGCCCCGTCTCCTTGGCCCGGTAGAGGGCCTGGTCGGCCCGCTCGATGAAGGACTGGGGGTCCTCTCTCCCGTCCCAGCTGGTGAGCCCGGCCGAGAGGGTGACGCCGAAGTCCGAGGTGGCGTCACGGCCCCCGCCGCGCAGCTTGTCGAGCAGGTGGTGGCCGCCCAGCAGGTCGGTGTCGGGCATGACCAGGCAGAACTCCTCGCCGCCGTACCGGGCCACCATGTCCTGGCCGCGGATGTTGGAGACCATGACGGCGGCGATGGAGCGGAGCACCGTGTCCCCGGCCACGTGTCCGTACTGGTCGTTGTAGTCCTTGAAGTGGTC